>PNND01000188.1 GCA_013824045.1 Rhodobacter sp.
GCCACCACCTGCGCGGCAAAGCCGGGCGGGTCCAGACCAAGCCAGGTCGCCAGCACGATGGCAAAGGCCATCGAAATCCGTGCGGCCAGAAGCTCGCCCTTTTCGCTGATCTTCGGGTTCAAGGCACCCTTGATCAGGTCGTGGCTGATCGCCGACGAAATCGCCAGCAGAAGACCGGCCGCCGTCGACAGCGCGGCGGCAAGACCACCGGCAGCAACAAGCGCGATCACCCAGCCCGGAAGCTTTGCAATTTCCGGATTGGCCAGAACCATGATGTCATTGTTCACCGTGGTCAGTTCGTTGCCGACGATGCCCTGTGCGGCCAACGTCTGCCCGTTCAGGCCGTTGGCCGGATCGGCCAGCGCAGCGTCCAGTGCCGTTTTTGCTTCGGCAACCTTGGCTTCGAGAGCAGCCTTGTCGGCATCAGCCGGAGCGTCGGCCAGAGCCTTGTTCGCATCGGCCAGTGCCTTGTTTGCCGCTGCCAGTGCAGGCTTTTCGTTGAAGTACTGGATCAGCCCGTCGCCGTTCTTGTCCGAGAACGCCAGCAGACCGGTCTTTTCCCAGTTCCGGATCCAGGCCAGTTCCGGGTTGCTGTCGATTTCAGCAATCGAAAGCGCCGGTGCACTGAACGTATCGCCTGCAACCGCACCCGGCCAGAAGGTCGTGGTGATGTTCAGACGCGCCATCGAACCCACAGCCGGAGCCACGGTGTAGAGCAACGCGATGAACACCAGTGCCCAACCCGCCGACAGACGCGCATCCGACACTTTCGGCACGGTGAAGAAGCGGATGATCACGTGCGGCAGACCTGCCGTACCAATCATCAGCGACAGCGTGACAAGGAACATGTTGAACATGTTCGGCGTGTCGGCGGTATAGGCCGCAAAGCCGAGGTCCTGCACCACCTGGTCAAGCTTGGCCAGGAAGTCCACATCGCCACCCGTCGGCGCATAGCTTCCGATAAAGCCCAGCTGCGGCAGGAAGTTGCCGGTCAGGTTCAGCGAGATGAAGATCGCCGGGATCGTATAGGCGATGATCAGCACGACGTACTGCGCCACCTGCGTATAGGTGATGCCCTTCATGCCGCCGAACACCGCATAGGCGAACACGACCGCCGAACCGATCAACAGGCCCTGCGTCGTGGTCACTTCCAGGAAGCGCGCAAAGGTCACGCCCACGCCCACCATCTGCCCGATAACATAGGTGATCGAGATCACCAGAAGGCAGACCACGGCCACCATGCGGGCCGAGGTGGAATAGAAGCGATCCCCCACGAATTCCGGCACGGTAAACTTGCCGAACTTGCGCAGGTAAGGCGCCAGAAGCAGCGCCAGCAGCACATAGCCTCCGGTCCAGCCCATCAGGAAGACCGAGTTGTTATAGCCCCCGAAGGCGATCAGACCCGCCATCGAGATGAACGAAGCCGCCGACATCCAGTCAGCCGCCGTTGCCATGCCGTTAACCACCGGGCCAACGCCTTGGCCCGCTGCATAGAATTCCGCCGTCGAACCGGCGCGCGCCCAGAAGGCGATCCCGAAATACAGCGCGAAAGATGCACCGATGACGAGAAGGTTAAGGGTAAACTGATCCATTTTCCCGCTTACTCCTCAACGCCGTGTTCTTTGTCGAGCTTGTTCATCTTTGCCGCATAGGCAAAAATCAGCACGAGAAAGACGTAGATTGATCCGTTCTGTGCCATCCAGAAGCCAAGGTCGGCACCGCCGACACTGATCCCCGAAAGCGCAGGACGAAGAATGATGCCCATCCCAAATGAACACACGAACCAGATCACCATCGAAATGACGATGACCCGGATATTCGCGGCCCAATAGGCGTTGGACGATGTCTTGTCCGCCATGAGTGCTACTCCCTGTAGGTTTCTTCTCTCCACCACCACACCCCCTTTTGCAGGGATGCGGCCTCCCCTCGTTACGCCGCCACCCGTGTCACGATGGCCGAAAGCGCCGCACGGATATCCGCGATGGAACCCATCGCATCCACCCGCTGCAGCACGCCCTGCCCCTCGTAATGGGCGATCAGCGGTGCCGTCTGGGCGTGATAGGCTTGCAGCCGCTCCCGCACCGTTTCGGCATTGTCGTCGGCCCGGCGCTTGAACGCCGTGCCGCCGCATTTGTCACAAGCCCCCGCCACCGCAGGCTGCTTGAATTCGTCGTGATAGCCTTCGCCGCAGGCCGCGCAGGTAAACCGCCCCGCCACCCGGCCGACCATGGCCTCGTCATCCACTTCAAGGCTGACCGCCGCTGTCACCTTTTGGCCTGCCGCTTCCAGCAAACCATCCAGCGCCGCCGCCTGCCCCGCCGTGCGCGGAAACCCGTCCAGGATGATGCCCTTGGCCACATCCGGCGCGCCCATCCGCTCCTTCAGGATGGCCAGCACGATGTCATCGGAAACCAGCTGCCCGGCCTCCATCACCGCCTTGGCGCGACCCCCGGCCTCCGTGCCCGCCGCCACTGCCGCGCGCAACAGATCGCCCGTGGATAGCTGGACCAGACCGAAATCCTCTTCCAGCATCCGCGCCTGCGTGCCTTTCCCGGCCCCCGGGGGGCCTAGCAGGATCAGCACGGCAGGTTTGGTCATCACCTCGGACACCGCCCTTACCCCCGGTTCGCGCGGTTTTCGATCAGCTCTTCCACCACCGACGGATCAGCAAGGGTCGAGGTATCGCCAAGGCTGGCAAAGTCGTTCTCGGCGATCTTGCGCAGAATGCGGCGCATGATCTTGCCCGACCGCGTTTTCGGCAGGCCCGGCGCCCACTGGATCAGGTCCGGCTTGGCAATCGGGCCGATCTCGGTCCGCACCCAGGCCTCAAGCTCCTTCTTCAGCGCATCCGACGGCTCCTCGCCCTTCATCAGCGTGACATAGGCATAGATGCCCTGCCCCTTGATGTCATGCGGATAGCCCACCACCGCGGCCTCGGCCACCTTGGGATGGGCCACCAGCGCGGATTCCACTTCCGCCGTCCCCATGCGGTGACCGGACACGTTGATCACGTCATCCACGCGGCCGGTGATCCAGTAATAGCCATCCGCATCGCGGCGGCAGCCGTCCCCGGTGAAGTAATACCCGCGATACTGGCTGAAATAGGCTTCCTCGAACCGCGCATGGTCACCCCACAGCGTCCGCATCTGCCCCGGCCAGCTGTCCGCGATGCACAGCACACCATCGGTTTCCGTCTCGGTCATCACCTTGGCGGTGGCCGGGTCCAACACGATGGGCTGCACGCCAAAGAACGGCTTCGTCGCCGATCCCGGCTTCTGCGGAATGGCCCCCGGCAGCGGCGTGATCAGATGCCCGCCGGTTTCCGTCTGCCAGAAGGTATCGACAATCGGGCACTTCCCCTTGCCGACATGCGTGTTGTACCAGTTCCACGCCTCGGGGTTGATGGGCTCCCCCACCGATCCCAGCAGCCGCAGGCTCGACAAGTCATGCTTCTCCACCCATTCCGGCCCCAGCCCCATCAGGGACCGGATCGCCGTCGGCGCGGTATAGAACTGCGTCACCTTGTGCTTGGCACACACCTCCCAGAACCGCCCGGCATCCGGGAAGGTCGGCACACCCTCGAACATGATCGTGGTCGCCCCATTGGCCAGCGGCCCATAGACGATATAGCTGTGCCCGGTGACCCAACCCACATCCGCCGTGCACCAGAAGACATCGCCTTCCTGATAATCGAAGGTCATCTGATGCGTCATCGACGCGTAGACCAGATAGCCGCCCGAGGTATGCACAACCCCCTTCGGCTTGCCCGTGGAACCCGAGGTATACAGGATGAACAGCGGATCCTCCGCCCCCACTTCCGTATAGGCGCAGTAAGGCGCTGCCTCGGCCATCTCGGCCTTCAGGTCCACATCGCGGCCCTCAACCCAGCTGGTCTGGTCGCCCGTATGCTTCACCACAAGGCATTTCACATGGTCATCGCAGTGCAGCAGCGCCGCATCGGCATTGGCCTTCAGCGGCGTCTTCTTGCCCCCGCGCGGCGCCCAGTCGGCGGTGATCACGATCTTGGCCTCGGAATCGTTCACCCGGTTCGCCAGCGCATCCGGCGAAAAGCCCCCGAACACCACCGAATGGATCGCCCCGATCCGCGCGCAGGCCAGCATCGCATAAGCCGCCTCCGGGATCATCGGCATGTAAAGAACGACGCGGTCGCCCTTCTTCACGCCATGCGCCTTCAGCACATTCGCCATGCGGCAGGTCTGCTCCAGCAACTCGGCATAGGTGATGTGCTGCGCCGGCACCTTCGGATCATCCGG
>PNND01000372.1 GCA_013824045.1 Rhodobacter sp.
TCTTCTTCAGTTCGATGTGCTGACACATGGCCTTGAAGGCCCCTGATCGGATGATGACGACCACGCTTGTGTCACCTCTTGTGTAACCTGAGGCAACCCAGTATCCGGCCTAAGTATCTGATCTTTATGGATAAATCAGGGGATTATGGCGGACAGTGAGGGATTCGAACCCTCGAGACGGTTCCCCGCCTACACACTTTCCAGGCGTGCGCCTTCGACCACTCGGCCAACTGTCCGTCCGGCACTCCATAAGGGTTGGAAACCAGAGGCGCAAGGGGCCTGCGGCAGTGAATTTCGCGGCTCAGTCGAGCAGGGTGATCGACACACGGCGGTTCTGGCGGCCCTTCTTTTCGATCTTGCCGATCTCCACCCGCCCGATTTCGGCGGTACGGGCGACGTGGGTGCCGCCGCAGGGCTGCAGGTCCACCTGTGTCGGCCCGGCGCCAATGCGGACCAACCGCACGCGGCCCTGCCCCATCGGGGGATGGACCGACATCGTCTTGACCAGACCGGGATTGGCAGCCAGTTCGGCATCCGTGATCCAGCTATCCGTGACCGGCAGGTCAAGCCCGATCAGCGCGTTCAGACGGTCTTCCAGCATCTGCACATCTTCGGGCGGGTCGGGCATATCGAAATCCAGCCGCCCGCGTTCGGCGCCAATCTGGCCGCCCGTGACCGGCAGGGGGATCACCACCGACAAGAGGTGAAGCGCCGTATGCACGCGCATGTGGCGATGCCGACGGTCCCAGTCGAGCCGCTGCATGACGGTGCTGCCCACAGGCGGCATCGGCGCAGGTTCAGCCGGGACCAGCGCGATTGCACCGCCCTCGGCCTTGACAGAGGTGGCGATGGCCAGATGCCCCCCGTCCCACATCAGCATCCCGGAATCGCCCGGCTGTCCGCCGCCCGTGGCGTAGAACAGGCTTCGGTCGCAGATCACCCCGCCTTCGGCAGTATGACCGATCACGGTGGCTGTGGCTTCGCGCAGATAGGCGTCGGTCCGGAAAAGCGGTTCGGTCATGGGTCTTGCTGCCTTTCGGTCGGATCGCGCGCCTCGGGCGCACCACTCTGATTGCGCTCCCTAACGGGGCCGCGCCGTTTCGGTGCGGGCTCCGCAAGCGGGGCGGACTCAACCGCGGATTCGGCTTTCTTGCTGCCAGGCATATCTATGCCTTCCTCTGCAAAGCGCTGAACTATCCTGTGGTTGATCTCGCTGCGCACCTGCAACGAGAAGTTGACGTCGCGTAGGATGATCCGGATCTCGAAGTTCATCCATTCCGTGCCGAATCCCATGAAGATGATCGAGGGTGGCGGGTTCAGAATGGCCAAGGGCTGCGCCTCGGCGATTTCGCGCAGGATGCGCTCGACCTTGCGGGTATCGCTGCCAAGCACGACCGAAACCGGCACGACCAGCCGCCCGGTCAGGTTGAACCGCGTCCAATTGGTGACGCGCTGCGTCACCAGATCGGCATTGGGGACGATGACATCGGACCGGTCAAAGGTCTGGATGCGCGTGGAGCGGACCGAGATTGCCTTGACCGTGCCCTGCACGTTGCCCACCTCGATCCAGTCGCCTTCGCTGACCGGGCGTTCGATCAGCAGGATGATCCCCGAAACGAAGTTCGACACGATGTTCTGCAGGCCGAAACCGATACCCACCGACAGTGCACCGGCGACGATGGCCAGACCGGAGAGGTCGATCCCGGCGAAGTTGATGGCCAGCAGTGCGGCAAGGAAGATGCCGATATAGCCGACGCCTGAGACGATGGCGTTCTGCCCGCCCTGATCCAGCGTCGTGCGTGGCAGGACCGACCCGCGCAACGCCCCCTGAAGCAGGCGCGTAAGCATGTATCCCACGGCGAAGATGATGGCGAAGAACAGGAAATCGGTTGGCGATACCCGCGTATTGCCCATCTGAAAGCCGGTCAGGAACCGCTGCCAAAGTTCGGTGATGTCGGCCAGCCGCGCGCCCCAGACCAGTGCGAAGAGCGGAATGGAGGCCAGGGCCATCGCAAACCCGATCAGCACGGGGATCAGGCCTTCCTGATCGGCGGCGTCCGACTTTGCGATCAAACCATAGAGATCGGCCACCAACCGCTGGGCGACAAGCAGCACTGCAACCAGACCAAGCGAAATGACCGACGGAAAGACAAGCGCCGTCGCCGCCGCGATATAGCCCACCGCCCCAAGCAGCACGCCGGCAAGCCCTGTCAGCATCACACCGCGCGCCAGAAGGCCAAGTACGCGCAGCCCGAAGCTTAGCGATTCATCACCCGCCCCGGCGCTCCGCACGTGGCGGCGCAGCAATTGCCCCATGCGGAAGATCAGCACCGCCATGGTGGCGAGAAGCGGAAAGCCCAGCACGGCATTTGCGGTATCGCTTGCCGTTACCTCCAACAGGACGGACTGACGCAGCGTCTCGATCCCCAGCACAAGGCCGATGGTCCGGGCCAAGAACCGCCCTTCCGCCCGCCGTTCAGGAACGGGAATGTCCGTATGGTCTGTCCCGTCCTCGAACGGAAACACTGTGGTGCCCAGCCAATTGGCGGCGTAGATCGTAAAGATCATCGCCGGAAAGATCAGTACCGCAGCGGTGCCGACCGGCCCGATCAGATTGGTCAGCACAACGGCTTCGGTCAGCGCCAGCGCGCCCATCGTGGGCAGGGCGATCTGCAAGAGCGAGATCATCAGCGACACGACACGCCGACCGCGCGCCGTCTTGGGTTTTGGCAACCGTTGCTGAACCGGCTCAAGGATGCGCCCTGTCATCGACATCAGCGCCAAACCGATCACGGCCAGCACGAGGATCAGCGGAAGGTTGTCGAACAGCGCTTGCCGCCCGGTGCTGCGCGCCCAGCGCGTGGTGGTTTCCGTCCAGAGCGCCACGGTCACGTCGCCCAGCACGGCGATGGCTTCGGGCCAGTTGGCAGGGTTGATGGGCGAAGGCCAGAGTTGCAATAGCTGGCTGGCCTGCCGTTCCCGCAGGACACGGTCCACCTCGCCGATCAGGCCGTCTGCGCGGCGATAGGCTTCTTCGGCGGCGATGCCGGGGGCCTGCAGGCGGACAAGCTGATCGGAAAGCTGCTGTCGGCGTTGCGCGATTTCGGCCGCCTCTGTCTCACCCTCGGCTGGGGCGGGGCCAAGCGCGGCGATCTGGTCGCGCAGGGTGGTGATGCGTGTGGAATTGGTGTTCTGCGCCACCAGAAAGGCCGCCCGCCAGTCGACGATCTGCGACCGCAATGCGTCGAGCACGCGGCTGTCCGCGTCGGGATTGGCCAACACATCCTCGGCCCGGTCTGCGGCGCGTTCCCATGCCGCGTAATCAAGTGCGTTGCTGCGGCTTGATCCTTTGGAGACGACGACGGTATTGCCGCTTTGCGCGGGTGTGGCGGCGGGTGTGGTCGTCGTGGTGATGGCGGTGCCGACCGCCGATCCGCCCTGCGCCGCATCCCCCTGCCCGCTTGGCGCTGTCTGGTTGGCCGGGGCCTCTGGCGCGGGGGTGGTCGGGGTCTGGGCATAAGCCGGGTGCAGCGCCCCCGCCGCCACGAACAGGGCGGCACAGGCAAGGTGTTTCAGTCCGGCCAGAACAGCTTTTGCCGCCTTGGTCATGCGTCTTCAAACACCGTCGGGATGGCGCGCGGCGCGCGGTCCAGCCAGGCCGGGACGGGCAGCCCCTTTTCCTTCAGGAAGGCAGGGTTATAGAGCTTGGACTGATAGCGGTTGCCGTAGTCGCACAGGATCGTCACGATGGTGTGGCCCGGCCCCATATCCTTGGCCATACGGATCGCGCCCGCGATGTTGATGCCGGATGATCCGCCAAGGCAGATGCCTTCATCCTGCAGCATGTCGAATACCAAGGGCAGCGCCTCGGCATCCGGGATGCGATAGCTGTAATCGGGTTTGAACCCTTCCAGATTGGCCGTGATGCGCCCCTGCCCGATGCCTTCGGTGATCGAGGTGCCGGGGCTTTCCAGCACGCCCGTGGTGTAGAAGGAATGCAGTGCCGCGCCTTCCGGATCGGCCAGACCGATCTTCACGCCCTTCGGTTGCAGCGCCAGCCCCACACCCGCTAGGGTGCCACCCGACCCGACCGCGCAGATGAACCCATCCACCTTGCCATCGGTCTGTTCCCAGATTTCCGGCGCGGTGGTTTCGACATGGGCCTGACGGTTCGCCACATTGTCGAACTGGTTGGCCCAGACCGCGCCATTGGGTTC
>PNND01000244.1 GCA_013824045.1 Rhodobacter sp.
GAGGCGGCGTGGGAGATCGTGGAGAACTCCGAGGCTGTGATCGAACGCTATCGCTCCGTCACCATTTCGCTGGATTACTATGGCGACAGCGTGATCAATTCCGTGGCGGATATCCTTGCCATGGTTGCGGGTTTCTTCCTCGCTCGCGTGCTGCCGGTCTGGGCCTCGGTCGCGCTGATCGTGCTGTTCGAGGCGGCGACGATGTGGATCATCCGCGATGGCTTGCTTCTGAACATCCTGATGCTCGTCTCGCCGCTGGATGCGGTCAGGGCGTGGCAGGCGGGCGGGTGATCAGCCCTGCGCCACCTCAGCGCTGATCCGGCGCAAAAGGATCAGCGCGACCGCTGCCGTTGCCACCGTGACCACGGCAATCACCAGAAAGAACCCCCGTTCCCCCATGCTTGTCAGAAGCTGCCCTAGCAGCACGGGGGATGAAATCCCCCCCACCAGCCCGGCGGCGATGATCGTGGGCGTCACGCGCGGATCATCCCCCATCAGGCGCGACGCGGTAACAAAGAAGCCCGGAAAGAACAGCCCGGCAAAGGCCCCCATCGCGATGAAGAAAGGCACCGCAGGCAGCACCGTGGCGGCCATGGCGCAAAGCGCAGCCCCCGCCATCGCCCCTGCATAGATCGCAAAGGGCGGCAGGATGTGCGCGGTAAAGACCAGTGTCGTCCGCGCGATCAGAAAGGCCACAAAGAACCCCGACAGCGCCCGCGCCGCCGTTTCCTCGCTTGCCCCCGTGGCGATTAGCGCCGTTGGTCCCAGCCCGATCAGGCAGGCCTCTACCCCGATGCAGACCACGCCAAAGCACAACACCCCCAGTCGCAGGCGATAGGGTTTGGATACGGCCCCTGCGGCGACGTCTTCTGCCCGCCCCGAGGTTCCCGACGCCAGCCAGATAAGCGCGCACAGCCCCGACACGATGGCAAAGGCCAGATGCGGGTTTGATCCCAGCGCCACAAAGATCAACGGCGCCGCAATCGCCCCCACCGCGAACATCGCGTTCAGCAGGCTCACCATCGAAGGCCCCTTCACGCCAAAGGCGCGCAACACCCGCGGATTGAACACCACCGTCGAAATGCCATAGCCGGTGCCAAATATCACCGATCCCACCAGAGTCGGCACCCAGCCGAACCCGGCCGCAATCAGCGCCGATCCCACCACCATCGCCCCCAGCGCATGGCGCGGGGTGATGGCGCGACCGCGAAAGAACATCACTGCCACACCGATGGCCGACCCGATCCACAGCGCCGAAATCAACCACCCGGCTTGCGCCACGGTCAGCCCGAATTCCCGCGCAAAGGCGGGCAGGGCCGGGCCATAGAGCGATTGCCCCGCCCCCATCAGCGTGAATGTGGTGACTCCGGCAAACAGCAGCGCGGCATGGGTGCGGATAAGGGCGTTCAAGCTGATCTCGCGGAAATGGGGGCATGTCGGGTGTCCCCTGCTGATGCGGCACTGTCAACAGCCCGCCGCATCCGGTGCCTGCGAAAGCTCGACGCTACGTCAGTGCTGCACAAATCCGCCGCCACATGGCACGGTGCGGGAAAGCAGGAGCCATGACATGATCGATATCTTTATCCTTTCAGGTGCCCGCACCGCCATCGGCAGCTTTGGTGGCTCACTTGCCGGCATGGCCCCCATCGATCTTGCCACCATTGCAGCAAAGGCCGCCTTGTCGCGCGCGGGGTTGGAGGGGTCAGCTATTGGCACCACCGTCTTTGGTCATGTCATCAACACTGAACCGCGCGACATGTATCTCTCCCGTGTGGCCGCGATGCAGGCGGGTGTACCGGAAACCGTGCCCGCGATGAACGTCAACCGCCTCTGCGGGTCCGGTGTGCAGGCGGTGGTGTCCGGCGTACAGGCCCTGCTGGCTGGGGATGCCGAAACGGCCCTTGTCGGCGGCGCGGAATGCATGAGCCGTTCGCCCCACACCCTGCCCGTCGCCCGCTTTGGCCAGAAGATGGGTGATACCCGCGCCATCGACATGATGACCGGCGCGCTGACCTGCCCCTTCGGCACGGGCCATATGGGCGTGACGGCGGAAAACGTCGCCGCCGCCCATGGCATCAGCCGCTCTGATCAGGACGCTTTCGCCTTGGAAAGCCAGCACCGCGCCGCCCGCGCGCTCAATGAGGGGTGGTTCAAGGATGAAGTCACCCCGGTCGAGGTGCCCTCGCGCAAGGGGCCGATGATGTTCGACCGCGATGAACACCCCAAGGACACGACGCTTGATGCGCTCGCCGCCCTGAAACCCGTGTTCCAGAAGGACGGTACCGTGACCGCTGGCAATGCCAGCGGCATCAACGATGGTGCAGCCGCCCTGATCCTGTCGCGCGGCAGGCGCGACGGCGCGCGCGCCCGCATCCTCGGCTATGCCGTCGCGGGTGTTGATCCACGCGTCATGGGCCTTGGCCCCATCCCCGCCACGCAGGCGCTTTGCGCCAAGCTGAGCATGAAACCGCAGGATTTCGATCTTGTGGAATCAAACGAAGCCTTCGCTGCTCAGGCCATCGCCGTGACCCGCGCGCTGGGCCTTGATCCTGCAAATGTAAACCCTGCGGGTGGCGCTATCGCGCTAGGCCATCCAGTAGGGGCAACCGGGGCGATCCTTGTCGTCAAGGCGCTGCATGCGCTGGAGCGGATGGACAAGTCCACCGCGCTGATCACCATGTGTATCGGCGGCGGGCAGGGCATCAGCCTGGCGATCGAGCGGGTCTGACCTCTAACGCAACCGGACACGTGCCCGGGCAGACCGTCCCTCGGCATCAATCACCGACAGGGTCAGGAACCCCAGCCCGTCCAGTGGCAGCACCACCGCCCGGCTGCGCTCGGCCGTCACCATCGGCCTGCCATCGGCAAGCCAGGTGAAGGGCGCGGTCCCGCCTTCCACCCGCACCAGTACGCCTTCGGGCATCCGCTCGACCTCGGCCCCGTCCGGGGGGAAGGCTACGGCGGGTGCGTCCTCTGCCACGTCAAAGGCCGCGTTGCGCGACCGGAAGCGTTGCAGCGGCTGGGGCAGTTGGGCATTGGCGACCAGCAAGGTTTCCGGCGGGGCAGGGGGCTGCGGTGTCAGGTCCGGCTTCAGCCGCGCAAAGGCCTGAAACAGCACAGGGGCCGCAAGGTCCGCCCCGAATACCCCCGGCACCGGCGTGCCATCGGGCCGCCCCAGCCAAACGCCCACAACATGGCGCCCGTCAAACCCGATGGCCCATGCATCACGATGCCCATAGCTGGTGCCGGTCTTATAGGCCAAACGGTTCGCTGGTGCCCCCGGCGGCGGGGCCAGCCCGCCCAGAATATCTGCAACCTGCCATGCGGCCACCGTCGAGACGACCCGCGCGCCTTCTGCCCCATCCCCATCAATCCGCCAGCGCAGCGGCAGAGCCACACCACCCCGTGCCAGCGCCGCGTAAAGCTGTACCAAATCCTGCAAACTGACCCCGATCCCGCCCAGCGCGATGGCCAGCCCCGGCTGGCCTTCCGGCAAGCGATACCCGACGCGCGCCTGATCCATCGCTACCAACAGCCGCGCCGGGCCCATCGCCTCGGTCAGTTGCACCACAGGAATGTTCAGCGACATCTGCAACGCCTGCCGCACCCGCACCGTGCCGCGATACTGCCGGTCAAAGTTCTGTGGCGCATAGGTGCCAAACCGCGTGGGGCGATCCTCCATCATCGTTTCGGGATGGGCTAGCCCCTCGTCAAAGGCCAGCGCATAGACCAGCGGCTTCAGCGTCGATCCGGGCGACCGCAGCGCCTGAGTCATGTCCACGAACCCCTGCCGAGCATCCGCCTGAAACGCCGCCGACCCGACGGAGGCTAGGATTTCTCCTGTCGCATGATCTGCCACCACCATCGCCACCTGCAACCGGTCGCCCTGATGCTGCACGGTTTCCGCCGCCAACCCTTCCAGCGCCAATTGCAGCCCCCGCTCGATGGTCAAGCGATGCACTTGCGCCCCCGGCGCATCTGCGCGCGCGCGATCGGCCAGATGCGGCGCGATGGCGGGAACCGCCCTTCGCGCCATCGGCACCACCTCGCCCCATGCGGCCTGCGCCTGTTCGGCGTCGATGATCCCCTTCGCCACCGCCCGCGCCAGCACCCGATCACGCGCCTCGGCCGCGCGGTCTGGGTGCCTGTCAGGCCTGCGGCTTTCCGGGCTTTGCGGGATCGCCACCATCAGCGCCGCCTCCGCC
>PNND01000426.1 GCA_013824045.1 Rhodobacter sp.
GCGGTGCATCCGTTTTCGTCCGGGTCGGGGGATGATGCGCGGATCACCACGCGGGTGGTGGAGGCCGAGCCGTTCAACTGTTTCTATTCGACGATCCATGAGGTGGGCCATGCCTGCTATGAGCTGGGCATAGATCCGGATTATCGCCTGTCGCCTTTGGGTGGCGGCGTATCTATGGGTGTGCATGAAAGCCAGAGCCGGATCTATGAAAACCAGCTGGGCCGGAGCCGCGCCTTTACCGGGTGGCTGTTCGGGCAGATGCGCGAGCGGTTTGGTGAATTTGGCATTAACCATGCGGACGATTTCCACGGGGCCGTTAACCGTGTTTCGCCCGGATTCATCCGCACCGAGGCCGATGAGGTGCAGTACAACCTGCACATCATGATGCGCTTCGATCTGGAGCGGGCGCTGATTGCGGGCGATCTGGCGGTGGGCGATCTGGAAGCGGCGTGGAATGACCGCTTTGCCGCCGATTTCGGTGTGAAGGTGGCGCGGCCATCGCAGGGCATGTTGCAGGATGTGCATTGGTCGGTGGGGCTGTTTGGCTATTTCCCGACCTATAGTCTGGGGAATGTTTACGCAGGCTGTCTGCACCGGGCGCTGCGCGAGGATGTTCCCGATCTGGACGATCATCTGGCGCGGGGCGAGACGGCCCCGGCGACCGAATGGTTGCGCCAGCGGGTGCAGCGGCATGGCGGGCTGCGGTCGCCGCGTGAGACGATTGCCCATGCCTGTGGGTTTGAACCGCATGAGGGGCCGCTTCTGGATTACATCGAGGCGAAGTTTGCGGCCATCTATGACCTTTGACCGCGTGACGCGATGAGCGAAGGGCGGGCCGTCTGGACGCTCGCCCTGACGCAGGCATTGGGATATGCCTGTTTCTTCTACATTTTTGCGGCGCTGATCCTGTATTGGCAGCGCGAGACCGGGTTTTCCAACGGGTTGCTGGCGGCGGGGCCGATGCTTTCCATTCTGGTGTCGGCTGTGCTGGCGCCGAGCATCGGGCGGGCGGTGGACCGGGGCCGCGCCGTGGGGATGATGGCGGCGGGGCCGGGGATCGGGGCGGTGGCGCTGATGCTGTTGGCGCTGTCGAGCAGCGCGCCGGTCTGGTTGCTGGCCTGGGCGGGGCTGGGGGTGGCGCAGGCGCTGTGCCTTTATGACGTGTGTTTCGGGCTGCTGATCCGGCGGTTCGGGGCGGCGGCGCGGGGGCCGATCACGCGGGTGACGCTGGTGGCGGGGCTGGCCTCGACGCTGGCCTTTCCGGCGGGGGCGGCGCTGGCCGAGGCCTGGGGCTGGCGGGCGGCGGTTTGGGTGGCGGCAGGCGTTGCCGTAGGGGTGATGCTGCCCTTGCAGTTCTGGGCGGCGCGGGTGGTGGTCAGGGCGACCGAGGCGGCACCGGTGGGGCGCGAGGTGGCACGGCTGCGCTGGCGCGATGTGCTGCGGATGCCGGGATTTGTGGTGCTGGCGGCGGTGTTTTCGCTGGTGAACCTGAACCACTGGATGCTGGTGAACCATTTCCGCCCGATGATGGAGGCGCTGGCCGTGCCGACCGAGATCGGGATTGCGGCTGCGGCAGCGATCGGGCCTGCGCAGGTGATCGGGCGGCTGGTGCTGATGGGGGCGCGGATCGGGACGGGGGCGGCGACATGGGCCACGGTGGGGGCGCTGGTGGTGGGGCCGGGGTTTCTGCTGGTGGCGGCGGGGTTTCCCGTGGCGGCCTTCGGCTTTGCCGCCTGTCAGGGGGCGGCGATGGGGGTGTTGACGATCCTGCGCCCGATGCTGGTGGCCGAGACGCTGGGCGAGGGGCGCTATGGCGCGGTGGCGGGGATGATGGCCATTCCGGGGCTGGCGGCGACGGCGGTGGCCCCGATGCTGGGGGCCGGGCTGATGGCGCTGGGCGGGGTCTGGCTGATGATCGGGGCGGGGTTCGCGTTGGCGCTGGCGGCCTGTACGGCGCTGGCAGCAAGGCGTTGAGAACGCTGGGGTAATCTTTGGATTTTGGAGCGCTTGGCTGTTCAGCCGCGCAGTGCAGACGCGCAGTGCAGACAGGCGTATGCACGCAGCGCACGGTCATCAGGCGTTAAGGTTAACGGAAGAAAGGGTGAGGTTTGCGTCCCTGTGGGGCGGGTGGAAAGGGTTTGTTAGGGTTCTTGTGGGACGTTTGACGCTGAGCGGCGGTGCGCGGGGCGCGGGATGTGGCTTTGGGTGATGGCTTTGATGGGCAGGCTTTGGAAGAGCGGTGATCACGCAAGGGCGTTTGCGGGAGCGATGATCGATCCGTCACCTGCGGCGCCCTGTGATTGGGTTGTGGGGCATGTCCGTCGGACTGCGGCTGGTGTCCGGGGCCGCATCATGAGGACGCTGGAGGCTTGGGTCTTTCATGTGTCGGGGCCGACGGGGCGGGGTTTGATCTTATCCGGTCGAGACGGTGAGGGGAGCGGTTGCGGGCGGCGTGGTCGCGGCGCAAATTTGATCCCTGTCCGCGGGATGGCGCGGGCGGAGTTTGGGTATTTTTGCCAAGATGAAGCGGCAAGGTTTGGCCGGAGCGGCGCAGTGGGAGCAGGCGTTGCCACGCCCTGCAAGGGATCGGTCGCACCGCTTTGTGACGCGCTGGGGCCCGGGCCTTGGGCGCGCTGGGATCACTCGGCCCAGTCCGGTTTGCGTTTTTCCAGAAAGGCGGTGATGCCTTCATCGGTGTCGCGCCAGAGCATGTTTTCCACCATCGTGGCCCCGGTGCGGGCATAGGCCTGATCCAGCGGCAGGCCGAGTTGATCGTAGAAGGCGCGTTTGCCGATATGGACGGCGGCGCTGAGTTTGGTGGCGAGGGTTTCGGCCAGATGGCGCGTCTGATCCTCCAGCGCGTCGGGGGTGGCGACGCGGTTGACAAGGCCCACCTCGCGGGCGCGGGGGGCGGTGAGGAATTCGCCGGTGGTCAGCATCTCGAACGCCACGGCGGGGGGGACCTTGCGGGTCAGGGCAACCATGGGGGTAGAGCAGAACAGGCCGATATTGACGCCGTTCACGCCGAAGCGGGCATCATCAGACGCGACCACCATGTCGCAGGAGGCTGCAAGTTGGCAGCCGGCGGCGGTGGCAATGCCGTGGACCTGCGCGATGACGGGCTGGGGCAGGGCAGGGATGCGCTGCATCAGGGCGGCACAGCGGGCGAAAAGATCGGCGAAGGCGGCAGCGCCCTTGTCGGGCAGGGCGCGGGCGGCTTGCATTTCCTTCAGATCGTGGCCCGCGCAGAAAGCGCGACCTGCGCCGCGCAGGATGATGACGCGGATGGCGCGGTCGCTGGCGAGGCGGTCGAGTTCCGTGGTGAGGGCCGCGATCATCGCGTCTGAGAGCGCATTGAGCGCGGCGGGGCGGTTGAGGGTAAGGGTGGCGATATGGCCCGCATCTGTGCGCAGGATCAGGTCTTCGGTCATGGCATTGCCCTTTGGGTTTCGGGTGCGACTGCCGGGACGAGGCGCGCATTCCCATGCGGGATCAGGTCTTCGGTCATTGCATCCCCCTTTGACTTTGGGCCAGCATAGGCAGGTGGCGCAGGCGAGGGAAGTGATGGAACTGATGATGGACAGGGACGCGCTGGAGGCGTTTCTGGCGCGCGACTTCGGGCAGGTTGCGGCGGATTTTTCGGTAGAGCGGGCGGATGCGGCAGGGCTGTGCCTGCGGTTGCGGGTGGAAGAGCGGCATCTGCGGCCCGGAGGGACAGTTTCGGGGCCGGCGATGTTCGGGCTGGCCGATGTGGCGATCTATCTGGCGATCTTGAGCCGGATCGGGCCGGTTGCGCTGGCGGTGACGACGAATGCGGGCATCGATTTTCTGCGCAAGCCTGCCGCGGGGCGGGACGTGCTGGCGGAGGCGCGGCTGTTGAAGCTGGGCCGGGTGCTGGCGGTGGGGGATGCGCTTTTGTATTCGGAGGGCATGGCGGAGCCAGTGGCGCGGGCGTCGATGACCTATTCGATCCCGCCGGGAGGCATGGTGCGGTGAACCCTGAAAACGGGCGCGGTGGTCCGGCGGGGTGACAGATCAATCCGTGCCGTTTATCCTGTCAGGGCGCGCGGATGGTTGTCGGGCAATGCGGCACATGGCAGCTGATTTTGATGATTTGAGATGCGTGAGGAGGCCCTTATGGCAGCGCGCCGGACCTATCAGACCGATCTGCCTGCG
>PNND01000201.1 GCA_013824045.1 Rhodobacter sp.
CCAGCGCCAGCGCGATCAGACCATCCTCGCCCGTGGGCTCCGCCTTGCCCGTCCCGGCCATCGCCGCGATGAATGTGGCGATCTCGGCCGCATAGGCCTCGGTATAGCGCGTCATGAAGAAATCATGCAGCGGCGGCCGGGTATAGCCCGCCCCCGTCGCCACTTCGATCGACACCGGGCGCTGGTTCTCCGCCGACACTGCGCCTTTCGATCCATGCACTTCGATCCGCTGGTCATAGCCATAGGTCGCGCGGCGCGAGTTGGAAATCATCGCCTGTTTACCCGACGCGGTCTTCAGGAGCACCTGCACGCTATCGAAATCCCCCGCCTTGCCAATCGCCGGGTCCACCAGCACGGCAGCGGTCGCCACCACCTCGGAAATCTCCTCGCCCAGCAGGAACCGCGCCATGTCGAAATCATGGATCGTCATGTCGCGGAAAATCCCGCCCGACCGCTTGATATAGTCCACGGGCGGCGCGCCGGGGTCGCGGCTGGTGATGACCACCATCTCCACCTCTCCGATGGTGCCCTTGTCGATCTCGGCCCGCACCGCGCGGAAATGCGGATCAAAGCGGCGGTTGAACCCCACCATCAGCGTGCCCTTCTCGGCCCGCACTACCTCAAGACAGGCCTTTACCCGCGCAAGGCTCAGATCGATCGGCTTTTCGCAGAACACGGCCTTGCCCGCGCGCACGAACCGCTCGATCAGATCGGCGTGGGTATCTGTTGGGGTGCAGATCACCACCGCGTCGATATCCTTCGCCGCCTCGATCGCCTCGATCGTGCGCACATCACAGCCATACTGATCCGCAATCGCCTGCGCCGCTGCGGGCATCGCATCCGCCACCGCCACCAGCTTTGCCTGCGCGTCGCCCGTCACGGCCTTTGCATGCACCTTGCCGATACGCCCCGCGCCCAGCAGCCCGAATCTGATTGCCATTTTCCTACTCCTTCGCCCGCTCAGGGCCTGTTCCATGCCAAGGGGATCACTCCCCATAGGCCCCATTCACATTCTGGTCAAAGTCCACCATCGCCCCGGTCATCACACCCGACTCGTCCGACAGCAGATAGGACACCAGCCCCGCCACATGGCCGGGCTTCACCAGCATCCCGAAGGGCTGCGCCGCCTCGGCCCGCGCCAGCCAGCCCTCATCCGCACCGTGGAACCCACGCTGAATGGCATCCTCTCCCGGCGTGTCCATCCAGCCCACATTCACCCCGTTCACCCGGATGCGATGGGCGCGCAGCGCATTGGCGCTGTTCTTGGTGATATTGGCCAGCGCTGCCTTGCTGGCCGCATAGCCCGCAAGGAAGGACTGCCCGCAATGGCTGCTCATCGTCACGATATTCACCGCCGCTGCCGGATGGCCCGCCGCCACCGCCGCCTGCGCAAAGCGCTGCAGCGCAAAGAACGGACCCTTGGCATTGGTGTCCATCAGCTCGTCCCACCCCTCCGGCGTGGTATCCAGAATGGACCCCCGCGCGGTCGACGCCGCCGAATTCACCAACGCATTCACCGGCCCGAAGCGCTTCAGCGCCCGCTCCACCAGTTCCACCGCCTCGCCCGCATCCTTCATGTCGGCGGGCAGGAACCGCACATCCGCGCCCTTCGCGCGCAGCCCTTCCGCCGCCGCCTCGCCCTTGGTCACGTTGCGGCCCGAAATCACCAGCTTGCGGCAGCCCTCCGCCACCAGCCGCTCGGCAATCGCCAGACCCAGCCCCTGCGCGCCGCCTGTGATGACCGCAACGGTCCCCGAATGATCCGGCATGATCCCCCCTCAATGGAACGGCGCGTCCCTCAAACGGAACTTCTATTCCATTCTTTGTCGCTTTCAACCCGAATGTTCCATCCTGACGAAGATCGTCAGACCAGCCCCAACTCCGCATCCGAAGCGATCCGGTCATACTTGTCCTTCGGCGGCATCGGGCGCCCCTTCCAATGCGGCTCAAAGACAAAGGACGACCGTGCCCGCCCTTCCGGCAGCGCCCCGTTCCCCTTGCCCAGCGCGTAATCGTAATACAGCTTCACGATCTCCTCCGCCGTCACCTGCTGCGCGGCGGGATGGGCCAGACAGGCCTCACGCCACCGCGCCACACGCGCGAAGGCCGGGTCGTCGGGCAGGGCAAAGCCCTCATAGTAATCCAGAAACCAGAACCGCATCATCAAAGGCGTATACACCGCCTCTGCCCAGCCGAACGCGTCAAACAGGAACAGACCCTCCGGGTTGTGATGCCGCAGCATGTCATCCAGCCAGGCATACTGATCCAGCAACGCCTGCCGCTTCGCCGCCGTCTGCGCCCGGTCGCGGTTCATCACATAAAGATAGCCCGCATTCCCGAACGGCCCCTCGCGCGTGACAAACAACCGCTCCACCGCCCGCTCATAGGGGTCCAGCCGCGCCACCGGAACATCCGGATAGCGCTCCTCGAAATAGCGCATCAGGACAAGGCTCTCCTTCAGAATCCGCCCATCCTCCAACTCCAGCACCGGCAGCGCCGTCGTCCCCCGCGTTTTCGCCAGAAGCTCCGGATCACGCGGCGTCGTGATATCCACCACGCGAAACTCCACCGCCTCGCGCAAACCCTTCAGGGCCAGCAGGATTTCCACCCGTTGCGAAAAAGGACAGACAGGGATGTGATGGATGATGGGCCGGGTCATGGTGTGCCTCCGCAGGATGGGCAATCATGCCCATCCTCCGCGCCCCACCGCAAGCCTCACTCCTGCGACCGCAACACCTGCGCCGGGCGCGCCGCCAGTGGCCGCAGCGCGAACAGCAAACCCGCCGCCATAGTAGCCAGCACCCCGCCCAGCACGATGGCAAAGGCCGACACAGGCTCAAACCGATAGCTCGCCTCCATCACGAAGACCATCACCGCCCACCCGGCAATGCCCCCTGCGACAATCGCCACCACACCCGCCGCTGCCCCCATCAGGGCCGACCGCAAAGCGAAACTGGCAAGGATCTTCCCCCGCGTCGCCCCCAGCGTTTTCAGCACCGCTGCCTCATAAACCCGCGCCCGTTCCCCCGCCGCCGCCGCGCCGATCAGCACGACAAACCCGGTCACCAACGTCGCCGATGCCGCCCAAGCGGTGGCCGTGGCAATCGCCTCCAGCGCCTCGGTCACGCGGTCAATCGCCTCGCGGATGCGGATCGCGGTCACGTTGGGATAGGCCTTCGACACATCCCGCAAGATCGCCGCCTCTGCCTCTTCCGCAGCATAGACGGTAGAGATGAACGTGTGCGGCGCGCCTTGCAGCGCGGCGGGGTTCATCGTCATCACAAAGCCCATCCCCGCGCTGGAGAAATCCACCTGCCGAAAGCTCGTGATCGTCGCCGGGATATCGCGGCCCAGCACATTGACCACCAGCTCATCCCCCAGCTTCAACCCGATCTCCTCGGCCTCCTCGGCGGCAAAGGACACCTGCGCCGGGCCGGTATAGTCCTCGGGCCACCATTCGCCCGCCACCACCTGCGCGTTTTCCTGCGGCTCGGCGGCATAGGTGATCCCCCGGTCGCCCCGCACCACCCAATGCTCGCCCGCCACCTCTTTCGCAGGCCGCCCGTTGATCTGGGTCAGCACCGCGCGCAGCATCGGCGCGCTTTCCACCTTGCTCACCGCCGGGTCACCCTCGACCCGCGCCAGAAAGCCTTCGATCTGATCCGGCTGGATATCGACAAAGAAATAGCTCGGCGCCCGCTCTGGCAGGTCCGTCTCAATCGCCGACCGCAGGTTGGAATCGATCTGCCCCACCGCCGCCAGCACCGAAAGCCCAAGCCCCAGCGACAGGATCACCGCCCCCGCCTCTTCCCGTGGCCCGCCGATCGCGGCCAGCGCCATGCGCAGCGGCACCCGCCCCCGCGCCAGCCCGGCCCGCGCCGCCGCCCGCGCGCCCCAGCGCAGCCCGATCGCCGCCAGCGCCAACACCAGAAGCGCCCCGATCACGCCGCCCGCCGATCCCAGTGTCAGTTCCCACGTTCCCGAAAACCAGACCGCCCCGCCCACCAGCAGCACGGCCAGCCCCGCAATCGCCCAAAGATGCCGCGCCGCCGGCCATCCGGCCCGCCCCGATCCGCGATAGAGCGCCGCCGCCCGCACCCCTTCGGTCCGTGCCAGCGGCCAGAGCGTGAACAGAAACGCCGTCACCAGCCCGTAGAAGGCCGCCTC
>PNND01000168.1 GCA_013824045.1 Rhodobacter sp.
GATGCGGGCCGCAACGCGGGTGTCCCAGCCGACGCGGGTGTTGAGGCCAGTGCCGACGGCGGTGCCGCCCTGGGCCAGTTCGTAGATGTCGGGCAGGCAGGATTTCACGCGAGCGATACCTTTTTCCACCTGTTTGGCATAGCCGCCGAATTCCTGCCCCAAGGTGAGGGGCGTGGCATCCTGCGTATGGGTGCGGCCGATCTTGATGATATCCTTGAATTCTTCGGACTTTGCGGCAAGGGCGGCGTGGAGTTTCTCCAGCCCCGGCAGCAGCACGTCGCGGGCCATCATGCCGATGGCTACATGCATGGCGGTGGGGAAAGTATCGTTCGATGACTGCCCCATATTCACATGATCGTTCGGGTGGACCGGCTTCTTCGATCCCATGACGCCGCCCAGCATCTCGATCGCGCGGTTCGAGATCACCTCGTTGGCGTTCATGTTGGATTGGGTGCCCGATCCGGTCTGCCAGACGACGAGGGGGAAGTTGTCGTCGAACTTGCCGTCGATCACCTCTTGCGCCGCCGCCGCGATGGCCTTGCCCAGTTCGGGGGTGATATCGCCCTGATCGATGTTGACGAGCGCGCAGGCCTTCTTGATCACGCCCAGTGCGCGGATGATCGCAACCGGCTGGCGTTCCCAGCCGATGGGGAAGTTGATGATCGAGCGCTGGGTCTGTGCGCCCCAATACTTGTCGGCGGGAACCTCAAGCGGGCCAAAGCTGTCGGTTTCGGTGCGGGTTGCGGACATGGGTGCAAGCCTCCTGATTTCGCTGATGCCGCCTTAGCCAAGGGCGGGGGCAAAATCAATTGGCATACCGTCGCATACCGAAAATACGGAGGCGATCACTGTTTGCGGAACTTGTCGAGGCTGACGATCTCTGCGTCCTGCTGGGGGGGCGGGTCATCATCGCCGTCATCATCGCCGTTTTCGTCTTCCTCTTCGTCATCCTCATCGCTGTGGGTTTCGAAGCGCAGGCCGAATTCCACGGAAGGATCGACAAAGGTACGGACGGCGTCGAAGGGGATGACCAGCGGTTCGGGCTGATTGCCGAAGTTCAGCGTGATCGAGAAGCCGTCATCCGTGACCGTGAGGTTTTCGAACCAGTGCTGGATGACCACGGTCATCTCGGCCGGGTACCGGGCGCGGAGCCAGTCGGCGATGGCGACATCGGGATGGGTGGTATCGAAGGTGATGAAGAAATGATGCGCGCCGGGCAGGCCGTCGCGGGCGACATCCTGCAGGACAGTCTGGATCAACCCGCGCATCGCCCGATGCATCAGATTGCCGTAGTCGATGGAACGGGCCATGCGCTGTCCTTTCGGCTGCTTAGGTTCATTTACGGGGGATTCGGCCCCAAAGGGAAGGGGGCCGATCCTCCAATGACGCGGTTTGCGTCAAGACGCCGCCGGGAACAGCAGACCGGCCATCTGCAGGCCAAGCCCGCCCAGTGCCGCCAGCGCGAGCACGAGGGGCAGCGGCACGTGGCGGCGCAGCAGAAGCCAGCCCGCCACCAATGCGAGCGCGGCCATCGCGGGGCGGAAACTGGCCGGATCGGGGGTGAGCAGGCTGATCGGGCCGAAGGTGCTGCGCCCGACCGTGCCGAAGAAGACATGGGCGGCAAACCAGACCGACAGATTGGCGATCACGCCCACCACGGCAGCCATGATGCCCGACAGGGCACCGGCAAGGCGCGGGTCGGCGGTGATGCGGGCGATCCAGGGCGCGCCGGCGAAGATCATCATGAAGCTGGGCACGAAGGTGGCCCAGAGGGTTATGGCTGCGGCGGCAACGCCCATGAGCCAGCCACCCTGACGGTGCCCCGCCATATAGCCCACGAATTCCGTGACGAGGATCAGCGGGCCGGGGGTGGTTTCGGCCAGACCGAGGCCATCCATCATCTGGCGGAGGGTAAGCCAGCCTTTGTCTTCGACCACGGCCTGCGCCATCCATGCGAGCACCGCATAGGCGCCGCCGAAGGTGAGGATGGCGAGTTTTGAGAAGAACAGCCCGATTTCGGCGAGAAGGCCACCTTCAAAGAGCCAGAGCGCGACGATTGGGGTGAGCCAGATCACCAGCCAGAGCGCGAGGGTCCGGAAGGTGCCAGCGGCCCCGGGGGGGGCTGGGAGCGGATCGGTGGAGGCTGCGGTGTTGCGGGCGGCGATCCAGCCCCAGATGCCTGCCGCGAGGATGACCACGGGAAAGGGCGTATTGGCAAGGAACAGGGCGAGGAAGGCGAGGATCGCCACCACCAGCGCTGCGCGACCTTTGAGCGCGCGTTTGGAGACGCGCAGGAGCGCCTCGATCACGATCACGGCGACTGCGGCTTGCACGCCCATGAACAGCGCCTGCATCAAGGGGACGGTGCCGAAAGAGGCGTAGAGCGCAGAGAGCGCCAGAACCACCAGCGCGCCGGGGGCGACGAACAGGCCGCCCGCGATCAGCCCGCCCAAGGTGCCGCGCAGGCGCCAGCCGGACCAAGTGGCCAGTTGCATCGCCTCGGGCCCCGGCAAAAGCATGCAGAAGGACAGGGCCGAGAGGTAATCCTTTTCCGTCAGCCAGCGCTTTTCATCCACCAGCACGCGGTGCATGAGCGCGATCTGCGCGGCGGGGCCGCCAAAGGACATCAGGCCGATATGGCCGAAGGTGCGGAAAAGGTCACGAATGGGTGTCATCCTGCGGAATTAGCCCGGAGCAGGTAACGGGGCAATGACGAAGAACCCCGCCGGGGTGAACCGGCGGGGTGGGGTGGGGTGTGTGGTCTTTGCAAGCAGCGCCGGGGTGGGTGCCCCGACAGAATCGGTTTTAGCCCCGAGCGGTTAAGGAATGGTTAGCGGGACCATCCTTCCGCCGGGTTCAGAGGCCCTCGAAGGCGCAGAGGGCGTGAACTTCCATCCCCATCGCCTCCAGCCGTTTGCGGCCGCCAAGATCGGGCAGGTCCACCACGAAGGCGCAGCCCACGACCTGTGCGCCGAGGCGTTCGATCAGGCGGATGCCTGCCTCGGCGGTGCCGCCGGTGGCCAGAAGATCATCGACGAGCAGCACCTTTTCGCCGGGCTGCATGGCATCATCGTGTACCTCGACCACGGCTTCGCCGTATTCCAGTTTGTAGCTTTCGCTGATCGTGGCGCCGGGGAGTTTGCCCTTTTTGCGGATCGGGATGAAGCCGGTGGAGAGCTGATGCGCGACCGCGCCGCCGAGGATGAAACCGCGCGCCTCGAGCCCCGCCACTTTGTCGATCCGGAGACCGGCATAGGGTGCGAGCAGCTGGTCGACACACATGCGAAAGCCGCGCGGATCGGCGAAGAGGGTGGTCACGTCGCGAAAGAGGATGCCCTCATGCGGGAAGTCCACGATGGTGCGGATGTAGTCCTTGACGGTTTTGGTCATGCTGCGCCCTGCGGGAATGGGTGTCGGGTCTGGTCTAACCTTGGATGATGGGTGCGTCGAGGGGGAGAGGCTTGAAATGGATGGGTTTTTCCTGTGCAGGCCCGGTGGTTTGCGGTGGATCGGATGTGCAGCGCGCCGTGCAGCTTTCTGTGCAGACCGTGTGCATACAAATTTGCGCAGGGTGGAGGGGGTGAAAGTGGTTAATGGTGCGAATTTGCAAAGATGGCCGCTGGTTTTGACCTTGCCGCTGATGGTCTTCGCCGACCCCCTCCCTTTTCCCTCCCCCGCGCCGGGGGAGGGAAAGGGGGAGGTGGGGCTGAGCGGCGGACGTGGTCAGTCGGGGCGGGCGGCCTGCACATGCATCCAGTCGTAGTTTTTCGTGCGGCCGAGGGAGACCCAGCCTTCGGCTTCCCAAATCTCCCAGAAAGGGCGGTATTCGGGGCGGGCGAGGCGAGCGCGGTCTGCCCCCCAGTTCAGGCGGTTTTCGGTATCGTCGAAATCATAGGCGATGCCCCAAGCGTGCATGGACCATTTCGTCTGGCTGCCGCGCATCAGGCGGGGGTCGTAATCGCCCGAGAAGATGTCGAGGCGCAGATCGCGTAGGCGCTGCGCGCCGTAATGCTGGTGGATGCGCGACAGGATGCGGGCCAGGCTGGGGGCGGTCTTTTCATGCGCCCAGAGGAAGCTGCGGGTCTGCGCGAGGTTCCAGGCGATGCGGAAGGTCCAGGG
>PNND01000388.1 GCA_013824045.1 Rhodobacter sp.
GTGGTGATGGTGCCAACGGTGATCGGGTTCGCCTCTGCTGCCGGTCGGTCGCGGCCAGGCAGGGACAACTGGCAGGCGGCCAGCAGGGGCAGGGCAAGGGCAAGGGTCAGAAAGGCGCGGCGCATCGGTCATCCTGGCACGGGGCTGCGCCAGATGGACAGAAGCGGGGATGCGATGCAAGCCCGCGCCTGCCCCGCCAGATCACGATCGGCGGCGCGGGGCGGTGCGCCGGGCCTGTGGGCCGGGATGAGGCAAGGCATTTCTGGGATCACGGCTTCATCTTGGCCCAAATACCCTGGGGTCCGGGGCAAAGCCCCGGGTGCCGGTGCAGGGTGCCTCAATAGGGTTGGGGATGGCCGCGATGGGCGAGGGCGATGTCGGCCAGCACATCCTCGGACAGGGTCACCGAGGTCGCGCCAAAGGCAATGCGTAGCTGCTCAAGCGTGGTGGCCCCGAAGATCGGGATGCAGGGGAAGGGGCGCTGCAGGCAGAAGGCCAGCGCCATCTGCGCCGGGTCAAGCCCATGCCGCGCGGCGATGCCCAGATAGGCGGCGACGGCGGGAAAGACGCGGGGCGTGATGCGCCCGCCCAGCAGCGGGTTCAGGCTGCGGCGCGATCCTTCGGGGATCACGTCGCCTGCGTATTTCCCGGTGAGCAGGCCGGTGGCCAGCGGCGAGAAGGCCAGCAGCGGCAGGTTTTCGGCCACGGACAGTTCGGCCCAGTCGCTGTCGAACTGGCGGCAGAGGAGGGAGTATTCGTTCTGCACGCTGATCATGCGGGGCAGGTTGTGGGTTTCGGCGAGATGCAGCCAGCGCGCGGTGCCCCAGACGGATTCGTTGGACAGCGCGATGTGGCGGATCTTGCCGTCGCGGATCAGGTCGGCGGCGACCGACAGCACCTCGATCATGTGATCGGTGACCTGCGCGTGGTCCAGCGGGCGGGGGTCATAGTCCCAGATCTGGCGGAAGTGATAGCTGCCGCGATTGGGCCAGTGCAGCTGATACAGGTCGATCACATCGGTCTGCAGGCGTTTGAGCGAGGCATCCACCGCCGCGCGGAAGGTCGCCCCGGTGATTGGGGCGCCGTCACGCACGGCCTTTTGCCCTTCGCCGGTGATCTTGGTGGCGATCACGAGGCGGTCGCGGCCCCCGCGTGAGGCGAGCCAGGTTCCCATGATCTCTTCCGTGCGGCCCACCGTTTCGGCGCTGACCGGGTTCACGGGATACATCTCGGCCGTGTCCCAGAAGGTGCAGCCGTGATCCAGCGCCATATCCATCTGGGCATGGCCTTCGGCTTCGCTGTTCTGGGTGCCCCATGTCATGGTGCCGAGGCAAAGCTCCGACACCATCAGGTCGCTTGCGCCGAGGCGGATCTGTTTCATCGCACTGTCCCTTTTGGTTCGGGGGGAGCCTAGCCGGGCGGTGGGCGGGGGCAAGGGGATGGGTTGAGAACAAAAATAGAACATGGCAAGATGTGATCCATGAGTCTGCCGATCTTCAACAGCCATGGCCCGCATCTGCGCGGGATGCAGCCGATGCCCGGCGGGGCGGCGGCGGGCATCGGACTCGCGCGCGGGCGGGTGCATGAGTTCTGTGGCCCGGCGCGGGTGGCGCTGGCGGTGCAGCTCATGGCGGAATGCGCGGGGCCGGTCTTGTGGATCTGCCCCGGCTGGCAGGCGGAGCGGCTTTACCCGGACGGGGTGGCGCGCTTTGCCGATCCGGGGCGGCTGATCTGCGCGCGGGCGCGGCGGCCCGAGGATATTCTCTGGGCGATGGAAGAGGCGCTGCGGTCGGGCGCGGTGCCGCTGGTGGTGGCCGAGATGGCCGCCGTGCCGGGGCTGACGCCGGTGCGGCGGCTGAATCTGGCCGCCGAGGCTGGGGCAGAGGCGGCGCATCATGCCGGGCGGGGGATCACGCCGCTGGGGGTGATGCTGACGCCGGGTGAGGGTGGCGCGCCGGGGGCGGAAAGCCGCTGGCGGATGCGGCCCCTGCCCTCGGGATCGACGCTGTTGGAGGAGCGCGGGCCGGTCTGGCATCTGGCGCGCGAGCGGGCACGCGGCGCGCCGCCAGCAGAGTGGCGACTGCGGCGCGAGGGGCGCGGGGCGGTGCTGGAGGGCCCCCCCGCCCTATAGCAGGCGGCGGAAGGTGGGGATGGGGCCGGAATTGTCGAAGAAGGGGGTGCCTTCGTCGGGATGGCCCATGGCGAGCGCGGTGACCTCTGCCAGCACCACCTCGGTGATGAAGGGCAGGTCAAGCGCGCGGGCGGCGCCTGTGCCGATCCAGTGCAGATGCGACAGTTCATCCGAGGCGGCAGAGAAATCGTCGGGGTCGCCCGCGATATGGCTGGCATCGATCAGGAAGAAGCGCGCGTCGAAGCGGCGGGAGCGGCCCGGCGGCGTGATGGCGCGGAAGATGAAGCGCAGGGCCGGGGCATCGGACGGGGTGAGGGTCAGACCCGTTTCCTCGACCAGCTCGCGCAGGGCGGCGGCGGCCAGTGCGGCGGGTGACGGGGCAGGGTCGGGCAGGTGCTGGGAAAGGCGGGCAAGGCAGGGCTCGCCCAGAAGGCCGGGGGTCAGCGGGCGGTGATCGGCGGGGTCCACCCCGCCCCCCGGAAAGACATATTTCGACGGCATGAACACCGCGCCCGCGCCGCGCTGGCCCATCAGGACCTGCGGGCCGTCAGTGGTGCGGCGCAGAAGGACGGTGGTCGCGGCGGGGCGGATCAGTTCCGCCGCCTGCCCTTCGGTCAAGGCCTGCCCCCGAAGCCGTGCATCCGTTTCGCCCATTGCACCCCCACCAAGGCCCCCTTGAGCCGAGGCAGAAGGTAGAGCGAAAGCGCCACGGTGCCCACCGAAAACACCGATGCCAGCACCAGCGGATCGGGGCGGTATGTGGTGAAGACCCACAGGATCATCGGGGCCATCAGGTGGCCTACGATCAGGATCGTCAGATAGGCCGGGCCGTCATCGGCGCGCTGGTGATGCAGCGCCTCGCCGCAGACGGGGCAGCTTTCGCGCACCTTGAGATAGCCGCGCAACAGCGGACCTGCGCCGCAATTAGGGCAACGCAGACGCCAGCCCCGGCGCATGGCGGGGCCGAGCGGGCGGTCTTCGAGCAGATCGTCACGCAGGCTGTCTTGTGGAAACTGTCCGTCGGGCATCGGTCGATCCAGTCGGGGAGGCTGCGGTCAAGCCCGAAGTCCTAGCGCGCGGTAGCGACGAAGGGGAGGGGACAGATCGCCACAGCGTTTGCCCGTGCGGATTTCCGCACATCGATTACCAGTGCGGATTTCCGCAGATCGCAGGGCCGCCGAGGCGTGGCGCAGAAAAACAGTGGTGCGCCGCGACGGAACCGGGGGCGTAGGGCGTTTGACGGTCAGAAGGGCGGCAGGGATGGCCTGCAGACCCGATCGAGGAGACGAGCAAGATGACCAAGAAACGCAATGCCCTGTCGATGCTGGCCCTTGTGGCCGTGTCTGGTGTGATGCTGTCGACCGCTGCCATGGCGCAAGGCATGGGGGATGGGCCGATGGGCGACGGGCCGATGGGCCGTGGTCCGCTGGCGGGGCTCGATTTCGCTGCGGTGGATGCTGACAAGGATGGCAAGATCACCACGGCAGAGATGGATGCTTTTCGCGCCGCAAGGGTGACCGAGATGGACACTGACAAGGACGGAAAGCTGTCCACCGCCGAACTGTCGGCCATGCATATGGCACGGATGCAGGAGCGGGCCGACCAGATGGCCACGCGCATGGTGGAACGCCATGATGCCGATGGCGACGGGATGCTGACGGCGGCGGAATTCGCCACGCCCGCCGCGCCGGAGCGGATGTTCGAGATGGCCGATGCCGATGGCGACGGTGCCCTGACCGAGGCCGAGATTGAAGCCGCACGGTCGCAGATGGCCGAAATGCGCGACGGTCGCGGCAAGGGCGGCAAGCATGGCCGGGGCGAAGGTCATGGTGATGGCCACGGGAGCCGTTGGTTCTTTAACTGACCCATAGGGGTTTCCCGCGCGCTGGGTTCTGGCGCGCGGGGTTTGCAGGATACGGGTGAAAGCGGTAAGCCGGACGAAGAATGAACATGCCCCGCGATATGCAGGCCGAAGGACTGGCTTCC
>PNND01000108.1 GCA_013824045.1 Rhodobacter sp.
ACCCATTGGGCAAAGTTATCCGGCCCCGCGCCACCCACGGCATAGACCTGACACCCCTTCGGCAGAACGGCACGCATGGCCTTCAACCCATCCGGCCCGATCAAGCTGGCGGGAAAAATCTTCAACCCGTCTGCCCCGGCCTTCAGTGCCGCAAAGCATTCGGTTGGCGTCATCACGCCCGGCCAGCTTGCCAGACCGCGCAACTTGCTGGCGCGGATCACCTCCGGATCGCAATTGGGCGACACAATCAGCCGACCGCCGGCCTCGGCCACTTCGGCAACTTCGGCCACTGTCAATACCGTGCCCGCACCGATCTCGGCGTGATCGCCCAAGGCCTTGGCCATGGCAGCGATCGACGTCATGGGATGCGGGCTGTTCAGCGGCACCTCGATCCGCGTGATCCCGGAATTGACCAAAGCCTCGGCCACGGGAACCGCCTCATCCGGCGTGATCCCCCGCAGGATGGCGATGATATTGCGATGTGTCATGCCGTCACCTTTGCCCGTGCCGCCTGCAAACCTGCCAGCACCGCCTCCGTTCCCGACACGATGCGCGGCTCCAAGCCTTGTGTCCGGAGCGCGCGCGCATAGGACCGTGCCAACCCTTCCGATCCCACCAGAGTGACCGCCTGACCCAGCCAGTAAGGCCGGGCCGCCGCCAGTTCCATGCCGATGAGCAAGCCGGACAACCGCGCCTTCGCTGCAGCAGCCGAAAGTCCTGCAATCAGGCCTTCCGCACGAATGCCGAACAGCTTTGCCCCGATCCGTTCCGGACGCGACAGCGCATCCGACAGGCCTTCGTCAAAGGCGGCCTCGTCCCAGCCATCCCCCACCATGCCATGCCGCAGGACGGAGGCCTGCGACAGGAGCGCGAACATCTCGCCTGTCAGGAAAGTCTGGAAACTGATCACCTCACCCGCGCTGACATGGGCCCATTTGGAATGCGTGCCGGGCAGGCAAATGATGCCATCGTAACCGGGGGTAAGGGCCAGAACCCCGGCGATCTGCGTCTCTTCGCCCCGCATCACATCAGCAGGCAAGGTTTGCTTCAATCCCGGCACAAGCTGTACCGACAACCGTGCGTCCCGTGTCGGCGCGGCGACCAGCGCCAAAGGATCAAGTGGCACGCAAGGAACCGTGCGATAGGGCGCTTCATGCCAACCCTGACGGCTGCCGACCATGCCGCAGGCGACAACCTCTGTCCGCTTGCCGTCCTGCAACCACGGTCCAATCAACCGCATGAGCGCAGGTTCAAAGCCGTCACTGTCCAGCCGCCCCATGCCGTCATCCGACACGGCCTCAGCCAGCACGCCCCGGTGCCCCATGGCCCACACCCGCAGGTTGGTCGTCCCCCAATCAACTGCGATCCATTCCACCGTCATCGTTCCGCCTTCTCGCAGGGTCGCCTGTCAAACACGTTCACCTTCCACGACCCACATCGTCGCGGGCCAAGCCACCGGCAACATGAGCCCGCGCTGCATGAGCACACGCCCCGACAGCGTCAAGCCCCCGGATTTCAGCGCATTGGGGCCGCGCGACTGGGGCGGCGCATCTTCGGGGTTTACCAGCCGCAGCCGATAGGTGGCGTCAGGGTCCAACCCTGCCAACCGCAGGGGGCGCGGCAGTATCTGCACGCTCGTCTCTCCCTGCCCGGCAAACAGCACGAAACGCCCGCCATCGGCGGCCACTTGCACCTCGGCCACCACGGCGGGATCGTCGCTGTCCACGCGGCAGATCGTGCCGGCCATCATCCAGCCCCGGTTGGCCTTCCACCAGGTTGTCACGGCCTTCAGGACAGTCGCCTCATCATCCGTCAAAGTCCGCAGGTCCATCTCGAAGCCGAAATGCCGCTGTGCGGCAATCCATGCGCGGAAGGACATCGGAAGAACGCGCCCCGCCGTATGGCTCCGCCGCGCGCCGACATGGCTACCGATCACCGCCGCAGGCAGGAACAGCGCCGCATCATGCTGCATCTGCAGCCGTTCGATTGCGTCGATGCTGTCAGACAGCCAGACACGTTGGGTATGCGCCAGAATGCCCGCGTCGATCCGCCCGCCACCGCTGGCACAGCTTTCGATTTCCACCTTCGGATAGGCCCGCCGCAGGGCACCCAGCAATTCGTAGATTCCCCGCGTCTGTTCTGCATCCACCACTGGCAGCAGGCGGTTGTGATCCCACTTGATGTAATCGATGGGATATTCCGCCAGCACCTCGGAAACCGCGTGGAACAGATATTCCCGCACCGCTGGCTTCGACAGGTCCAGCACCATCTGGTTGCGGCCTGCTATCTGATCCGCAGGCCCCAACATCCAATCCGGATGGGCGCGCATCAGATCGCTATTGGGGTTCACCATCTCGGGCTCGAACCACAGGCCGAATGTCATGCCGAGCTTGTGGACATGCGCAATCAGCGGGTGCAGACCGTCGGGCCATTTGCGCCGATCCACCGTCCAGTCACCCAAGCTGGTCGTGTCGTCATCCCGTTTTCCAAACCAGCCATCATCCAGAACGAACCGCTCTGCCCCCATGGCTGCGGCGCGGTCTGCAATGGCCGACAGATCGGCAATGTTGTGGTTGAAGTAGATGGCTTCCCAGCAATTGTAATGCACCGGGCGCGGGCGGGCGGCATCGGGCCAGGTAATCACCCGGTCGCGCAGATCGCGCTGGAAGGTCGCGGCAATCCCATTCAAACCCTGCCCCGACCAAAGCGCCAGCAGCGGCGCGGTTTCAAATCGAATGCCGGGCCGGGTCTCTGCCCCCCAGGGATGGCCGAACTGCACCTGACGGCGGCCATCGGGCAATTCCTCGGCCACCATGCGGTGCCCACCCGACCAGCCGTAGTGCAGCGCATGAACCTCACCTTGGGTATTGGTCGCGCCCCGCCCCGGGAAAAGCACATAGGGCGGATGCTCATGCCCCGATCTGCCCGTGCGTGCCTCGCGCAGGTGGATGCCAGGGGTCCATGCAATATGGTTCAGGTGGAACTCGCGCGTCCATTTTCCATGGATGTCGATAATCTCTCCATCCTGGGGCGCAGGCAGAACCGGCGCGGCCAGCCAATGCAGGCGCACCGGCGCATCCGCCTCAAGCACGGTCCACAGGGCGATTACTCCGGTCGCATGGGCCGTCAATTCATGGATAAGCCGCAACCCCTCGGCCACGCTGATCAAGCGCAGATATCCGGCGCCCTGCTCGGCACGGTCGAACCGGAACGCCGGGGAAAGCGGGTTCCCCGCCACGCTGAAAACCATCAGCCCGGGCTGCCCCTGAAAGGCACGCCCCGCCTCGGGCGAAAGCGACAGGGCGGGCAAGGTATCCAGCATCCCGCCGGTCAGATCATTGCGCGCCGATGCGGCGAGTTGGCCAAGATCTTCAGACACGGGCAGAAGGCCGCCCCACCAGATCACCTCGGGGATGCCCCCTGATGTGGTCAGGGCAATAGTCTGGGCCGCAGTTCCAGTTCCTGCATCCAACCGAAACTCAGTCACTTCACCGCCCCCAGCGTCAGGCCTGCAATGAAATGCTTTTGCATCGCAAAGAACATTACAACCGGCGGCAGCGCTGCGAGGATCGACCCGGCCGACACAAGGTGCCACTGCGCGATCCATTGACCGTTCAGCGAGGACAGGCCTGCCGTGATCGGCTGGCTGTCAACGCCTTGGGTAAGGACGGTGGCCCAGAAGAAATCGTTCCAGATGAAAGTGAATACCAGCACCGACAGCGCAGCAATGGCCGGGCGCATCAGCGGCAAGACGATGAACCAGAAGATCCGCCATTCGGCGACGCCCTCCACCCGCGCGGCCTCGATCAGTTCATACGGCAGGGCCTTGATGAAGTTGCGCATGAAGAGCGTGCAGAAACCGGTCTGGAAGGCGATGTGGAACAACGCCAACCCATACCAAGTGTCGTACATCCCCAGTTGCAGCGTCATGTCGCGCACCGGGACCATCAGGATCTGGAAGGGCACGAAGTTGCCTGCGACAAACATGAAGAAGACAAGGATGTTTGCCCGGAACCCATAAACCGCCAGCGCAAAGCCCGTCATCAGCGACAAGCTGACCGCACCGATCACGGTGGGGATGGTCACCCAGAGCGAATTTACCATGTATT
>PNND01000037.1 GCA_013824045.1 Rhodobacter sp.
CAGCGCCAGAAACGCCCCCACCTGCGCCAAAGGCAGCGCCCAGACTTCCACCTCGATCGCGGCCCCACCGTCCGCGCGGATCATCCCCGGCCGCGCCGGGGGCGGGCCCGGCAGCCGGAACAGCCGATACTTCGGCGCTGTCGCCGTCCGCTGCAAGAACCGCCCGCCCAGCCCGGCAATCTGCCCGTTCAGCGACAGCCCGGTCATATGCGCGCCCACCAGCACCACCGCCATCTCACCGGGCAATGCCTCCGCCACCGGCTCGGGCGCAGGCGGCATGCTCCACCCGGTCGCCCCCAGACCAAAGCCCGCACCAGACTGTATCGCCGCACCCAGCGCGGCGACCTTCGCATCCTCCCCCGCCCGCGCCAGCAAGGTCACGCCTCCCGGTCGCCCATCACCGCGCGGCCCGGTCGGCACGGCAATGCCGCACATGTCCAGCAGGTTCACAAAATTCGTATAGGTCCCCAGCCTGCTGTTCGGCCCGATCGGATCGGCCTCCAGATCGGCACGGGTGTAAAAGGTGGGGATCGTCGGCACGGCCAGCAGGTCCAGCCCCGCCATCGCCGCCACGGCCTGCCGTTTCAGCGCGGCCAGCCGATAGATGCCGCGAAACGCATCCGCCGCCGATAGGCGATCCGCCCCGCCGATGATCTTGGCCGTCACCGGATGAAAAGCCTCCGGCTGCGCCCGGAACAGCGGCTCCACTGCCGCCATCCGCTCGGCCACCCAAGCCCCTTCATAAAGCATCTTCGCTACGTCGTAGAAGGGCGTGAAATCCACCTCCACCACGCCGCACCCCATGGCCCGCAGGGCTGCCACCTGCCCATCGAAGGCCGCGGCCTGCACCGCATCGCCAAAGAACTCGATGCTCGCCGCATCCGGCACGCCCACCCGCAGGCCGTCCGGCACCGCGGCCAATCCCGGCGCAGGCATCACCCGCGACCAAGGATCACCCCCGTCAAAGGCACAGGCCACCCGATAGGCCGCCCAGGCATCCGCCACCGTCAGCCCGAAGATGGATATCGTGTCGAGCGTCCGGCAGGCCGGCACCATCCCCGTCCCCGACAGCGCGCCCAGCGACGGCTTCAACCCCACGATATTGTTCAGCGCCGCCGGCACCCGCCCCGATCCCGCCGTATCCGTCCCCAGCGAAAACGACACCAAACCCCGCGCCACCGAAACCGCCGAACCACTCGACGATCCGCCCGGCACGATCTCCGGGTCCAGCGCATTGCGCGGCACGCCATAGGGCGACCGCACGCCCACCAGCCCCGTCGCGAACTGGTCCAGATTGGTCTTGCCGATCCACACCGCCCCCGCCGCCCGCAGCCGCGCCACGACAAAGGCATCCTCCCCCGGCACATAGGCAAAGGCCGGGCATCCCGCCGTCGTCAGAACACCCGCAACGTCGATATTGTCCTTCACCGCAAAGGGAACCCCCCAGAGCGGATACGCCACCGGATCAAAGGGCGGCAAAGCCGCCACCTCTGCCGCCGTTTCGCCCCGGCCCCGCAGATGCAAGAAGATCGCGGGGTCCTCCGCCGCCGCGATGCGAGCAAAGACCTCCTCCATCACCGCCACGGGCGACAGGCCCGCAGCATAGGCCGCATGCAGCCGTGCAATGTCGAACGGCAGGTCGGAAAGGTCTGTCTTTGTCATCATCACTCTCAGGTCACGAATTCCACGGGCAGATTCCACTGGATCAGCACCGTGCAGCCCGTCTCGGACCACACCGAATGCTCTGTCCCCGCAGGGTTCAGGATCAGCGTCCCAGCCGGGTAATCCCCCCGCTCGTCGCTCTGCACCCCCTCCAGCACAAGGATCGTCTCCAGCGCCGGATGGCGATGGCGCGGCACCCCTGCCCCCGGCGCGTATCGCAGCAGGGCCACCCCCGGCGCACCCGCGCGCAGGACGGCAATTTCCACCCCCTCGCGGAACGGAAGGAACTCCCGCCCCCGCCAATCCGTCAGCAGCGCGGCAAAGGCCTGCGGGTCATCCATGCAGCGCCTCGACGATCGCGGCCGTGTTTGCCGTCCAGCCGACAATGGCCCCCTGAGCCCGGATCATGGCGATTGCCGCCGCCTTGAACTCGGGGAAGTAACTTTCCGTCGAATCCTCGGCCAGCAGGCATTCAAAACCCCGATCATTCGCCTCGCGCATGGTGGTCTGCACGCAGACCTCGGTCGTCACCCCGGCAAAGATCAGTGTCGTCACCCCCATCCGCGCCAGATGGTCGGACAGATCGGTGGCATAGAAGGCGCCCTTCCCCGGCTTGTCGATCACCACCTCCCCCGGCAGCGGATACAACTCCGGCACGATATCCGCGCCCGGCTCGCCCGCGATCAGGATACGCCCCATCGGCCCCGCATCCCCGATCCGCAGCCGCGGATTGCCCCGGTCGCGCTTGGCAGGCGGCAGGTCGGACAGATCCGGGCGATGACATTCCCGCGTGTGGATCACCGGCACCCCCGCCGCCCGCGCCCCGGCGATCAGCGTGGCAACCGTGGGAATGATCGCCTGCAGCCGCGTTACATCATTGCCCAGCGTCTCACCAAATCCGCCCGGCTCCACGAAATCGCGCTGCATGTCGATCACGATCACCGCTGTCTTCGCCCGGTCAAAAGCAAAGGGGAAAGGCTCTGCCGCCGCAATCACCCGCACCCCGCTCATGCCGCATGCCCGCCCATGTAATGGCCGATCTCGGCGATCTTCGCCTCGGCGGCGGGCACCTCGTAGGTGATCCGCCCCTCAGACATCACGAGCACCCGGTCCGACAGTTCCAGCACCTCGTCCAGATCCTCGCTCATCAGCAAAACAGCCGCCCCCGCATTGCGCGCCGCCACGATCCTTGCGCGGATCTCGGACACGGCGGCGAAATCCAGCCCAAAACAGGGGTTGGAGATGACCAGCAGCTTCACCTCCCCCGTCAATTCCCGCGCCAGCACCGCGCGCTGCACATTGCCCCCCGACAGCGCCGCGATGGGCCCGTCCGGATCAGCCACCTTCACCTTGAACGCCCCGATCAAATCGCGCGCCGCAGCCCGCATCTGATTGGCCGAAAGCCAGAACCGCCGCCCCGCGCCATCCCGGTCGAAACTGCGAAAGGCAATGTTCTCGATCACGCTCATCTTCGGCGCGCAGGCATTGCGCAGCGGCTCTTCCGGCAGATAGCGCACCGCATGGGTCTGCGCCTCGGCCCGCGTCGCGCCATAGGGCACGCCCTGCACCCGGATCTCGCCCGACCTCGGCGCGCGCTGGCCGGTCAGCACCTCCATCAACTCCATCTGCCCATTGCCCGAAATCCCGGCGATGCCCGCGATCTCCCCGGCATGCACGGTCAGGCTTTCGATGGCGATCTCCTTCAGCCCGGACCGATCCGTTGCCGTCACCCCCCGCACCTCCAGCACGGGCGCACCCCGCACGCCGCTGCGCGCCATAGGCCGCTGTTCCTTCTCTGCCCCGATCATCATCGCGGCCATCTGGGCATGGCTCAGATCGGCCACATGCCCCTGTCCCACCAGCCGCCCGCGCCGCAGCACGGAGACTTCATCGGCAAAGGCCGTCACCTCCCGGAACTTATGGGTGATCATCAGCACCGAAATCTGCCCCGCCTCGCACAGCCCGCGCACATGGCCCAGCACCTCATCCGCCTCATCCGGCGTCAGCACCGAAGTGGGTTCATCCAGAATCAGGAACCGGCTGCCCAGATACAGCTGCTTCAGGATCTCCAGCTTCTGTTTTTCCCCCGCCGCCAGCCGCGCCACCGGCTGATCCAGCGGCACACGGAACGGCATCGCGTCCATGAACGCCTCCAGCCCAGCCCGCTCTTTTGCCCAGTCGATCACCACCGGCGCATCGGCGCGGGAAATCACAAGGTTCTCGGCCACGGTCAGCGAAGGGACCAGCGTGAAATGCTGATAGACCATCCCCATTCCCAGCGCCCGCGCATCGCGCGGATCGGCAATCACCGCCTCGCGCCGCCCCACCATCAACTGCCCCGCCGTGGCGTGGTAGAAGCCCATGATGCACTTCACCAGCGTGGACTTGCCCGCCCCGTTCTCGCCCAGCAGCGCATGGAAGGTGCCGGG
>PNND01000306.1 GCA_013824045.1 Rhodobacter sp.
GGCGCAGCCCAGAGGCCAAAGCCCGGATCATGCGGGGTGTGGGGGTAATCGTCGCGCTTGGGGCCAAGGAAGGCATGCGACAGGAAGCGGAAGCTGTAGGCGACGGAGAAGAGCGCGCCTGCGGTGGCCAGAAGCGGCAACAGCCATGCCGGGCCAAGGGCGGTATGCGCGGCCTCTTCCAGCATCATTTCCTTGGACAGGAAGCCGTTGAAGGGCGGGATGCCCGCCATGGACAGCGCGGCGACGCCCGCGATGGTGAAGGTGATGGGCATCAGATGGCGCAGGCCGCCCAGACGCTTCAGATCGCGGGTGTGGGTTTCATGATCCACGATCCCGGCGGTCATGAAGAGCGCCGCCTTGAAGGTGGCATGGTTGATGATGTGAAACACCGCGACGGTTGCGGCCTTGGCCGTGCCCATGCCCAGAAGCATGGTGATCAGCCCCAGATGGCGACACGGTGGAAAAGGCCAGCAGTGCCTTCAGGTCATCCTTGAAGAAGGCGATCTTGGCCCCGATCAGCATGGTGATCAGCCCCGCCGAGGTGACGATCCAGAACCATTCCGGCGTGCCTGCCAGCACAGGCCACAGCCGCGCCATCAGGAAGATGCCCGCCTTCACCATGGTGGCCGAATGCAGATAGGCCGACACGGGCGTAGGTGCCGCCATGGCGTGCGGAAGCCAGAAATGGAACGGGAATTGCGCGGATTTGGTGAAACAGCCCAGCAGGATCAGGATCAGCGCGGGCAGATACCAGTCTGACGCCTGAATAACCTCTTTTTGCGTCAGGATCACGGACAGGTCATAGCTGCCTGCGATGCCGCCGAGGATCAGCATGCCCCCGATCAGCGCCAGCCCGCCGCCACCGGTGACGGCCAGCGCCATGCGCGCGCCCTGCCGCCCTTCGGGCAGATGTTTCCAATAGCCGATCAGCAGGAAAGACGACAGCGAGGTCAGTTCCCAGAAGATCAGCAACATCAGGATGTTGTCTGACAGCACGATCCCCACCATCGCGCCCTGAAACAGCATCAGATAGGTGTAGAACACCCCCATCGGATCGGATTTCGACAGGTAGAAGCGGGCGTAAAGGATGATCAGTAGGCCGATGCCAAGGATCAGTCCCGCAAACAGCAGGCCCAGCCCATCGAGCATGAAATTCACGTTCAGGCCCAGCGACGGGATCCATTCGATGCGGGTCTGCACCACCTCGCCCCGCAAGACGGCGGGGGCCTGCATGGCCAGCAGGATTAGCGCAAGCGCGGTGACCGATCCGGTGACGGTGGCGCAGGCGGTGCGGCCGGACCGGATCAGAAGGCCCGGCAACAGCGCGCCGAGGAAGGGCAGGGCGGCGATCAACGCTAGGGTCATCTAGAAAATTCACTCCCTTAGCGTCGGGTCCGCGACGCAAACTCCTCTTCGACAGGAACCGCGTAAAGATTAGGCCACCTTTGGCGCGGACACCCCCCATCTGTGCAAAATGTTCGATCAGATCAAGACGCTGTTGCAGCAAAAACGCAGGTTCGGGGGCAGATTTTCTCTGCGCGGTGCGTGCCTTGGGCGGTGGGGCTCACCCCTGCGCGGCGGCAGGGTCGATCAGATAGCGTTGCGCCAGCGGAATGGCGGCAGCGCCCAGCGCCCGCGCCTCGGCCCCGACAGTGCCTTCGCGCACCTGTGGCGGCTCTACGCCTGACAGGTCCAGCCGGTTCAGCGCCGCATGGGTGCGGCGTGTCAGCTCAGCCCTGACGTCAACCGGCATCCAGCCGTCGATCATCACAGCCTCCAGTTCCACCAGCGCGGCGGCGGAGAGGGTGGCATAGGCCAAGCCTTCGGCGGCATGGCCGATCCAATCATCCAGAATGTCGGTCGACACGCGCCATTCCAGATGCTGTTCCCACAGATGATCGGCGCTTTCGCCCGCCGCTTCCATCTGTTCGGCCAGCCGCGACATCGACGCCACATCGAACAGGCGCTGCAGCGTGCCATCCGGGCCGGGCACGGGCATGGGGCCCACGCCGCCCGCATTGCCGGTGCGCCCGGTGAAGAGCTGCCCGTTCAGCACCAGCCCGCCACCGATGAAGGTGCCAAAGTAGAAATACAGGAAATCCTTGGGCTTTTCGCCCGTGCCAAAAACCAGTTCCGCGCCGCAGGCGGCGGTGGCGTCGTTCTGCACATGCACGGGCATCCCGGCGATGACCGAGATTTCGGCCATGATGTCGCGGTTGCGCCAACTGTCCATCGCGGCCTGCGGCGCGCCAAGGTAATGTACCCAGTTCCACAACTGGAACGGCATGGCGATGCCCATGCCACCCACCCTGTCGCGTTGCGAGGCGGGTAGGGTTTCCAGCACGGCGGGCAGGGCATCGCTGACAAAGGCAACCACGATATCCGGCGTCGGATAGCGATAGATGCGGCGGCGCGTGGCGCGCACGCGGCCCAGAAAATCGACCAGCATCAGATCGGCCGACCGACGCCCGATCTTCAGCCCCAGAAAGAACGCACCCTCTGCATCCAGCGACATCGGCACCGACGGCTGCCCGATTCGACCGCGGATCGGCTCGCCCCGCAGCAAAAGCCCATCCTGTTCCAGACTGCGCATGATGACAGAGACGGTTTGCACCGACAGGCCCGTGATCCGCGCCAGATCGGACTTGGCCAAAGGCCCCTGCTGACGCAGGATCGACAGCACCAGCCGTTCGTTATGAGCGCGCATGCCAGACTGGTTCGACCCCCGAAAGCCAGCGGCTTCGGGGGCCAGACGATCCGGCATCGTCTCGGCCAATGGTCGCACGTCTCCTCCCGTTCCGGACAATTTTGCCCGATTTTGAGGCGAGGATGCGCGGGGAATCGGCGGCCTGTCAATAATAAATCAGAGTGATTTAATTAACTTGACGCAGGGGAGGGAATCGGTTTTCTTGTCAGCGTCGCAAGGGGGGATGGCCCCTCACGGCATATCACATGAGGGGGCGCACCCCCTGATTTTCTTGGGAGGAAAATCAATGAAATTCAAAGCTAAGGCCCTTGCTGGGGCTGCCACGCTTGCGCTGTTTTCGGCTGCTCCGGTCATGGCGCAAGACGTTGCCGCTTGCCTGATCACCAAAACCGACACCAACCCCTTCTTCGTGAAGATGAAGGAAGGTGCCGAGGCGAAGGCCGCCGAACTGGGCGTTTCGCTGAAGTCCTACGCCGGCAAGGTTGACGGCGACCATGACAGCCAAGTTGCTGCCATCGAAGCCTGCATCGCCGACGGCGCGAAGGGCATCCTGATCGCCGCGTCCGACACCAAGGCCATCGTGGACTCGGTCAAGAAAGCCCAGGAAGCTGGCATGGTTGTCATCGCTCTCGACACCCCGCTGGATCCGGCTGACGCCGCCGACGCGACCTTCGCGACCGACAACCTCGAAGCCGGCAAGCTGATCGGCGCATGGGCTGCTGCGACGCTGGGCGCAGAAGCAGCGAACGCCAAGATCGGCTTCCTGAACCTGACCCCGTCCGAGCCGACCGTCGACGTCCTGCGCAACCAGGGCTTCATGATGGGCTTCGGGATCGACGTGGCTGACCCGAACGACATCGGCGACGAAACCGATGCGCGCATCGTTGGCCATGACGTGACCAACGGCAACGAAGAAGGCGGCCGCAAGGCGATGGAAAACCTTCTGCAGATCAACCCCGATATCAACGTGATCCACACGATCAACGAACCGGCAGCTGTCGGCGCCTATCAGGCGCTGAAGGCCGTCGGCAAGGAAAACGACGTGCTGATCGTGTCGGTTGACGGCGGCTGCCCGGGCGTTGCCTCGGTCAAGGACGGCGTGATCGGCGCGACCTCGCAGCAGTACCCGCTGATGATGGCGGCGCTGGGCGTGGAAGCCATCAAGAAGTGGGCCGACACCGGCGAGAAGCCTGCACCGACCCCGGGCAAGGCCTTCTTCGACACCGGCGTGGCGCTGATCACCGACAAGCCCGCCGAAGGCGTGCCGTCGATCGACACCACCAAAGGCACGGAACTGTGCTGGGGCTGATCTGACGCTTGTGCGGGGGGCCTGCCCCCCGCATGATCCCGGATGGGAGAA
>PNND01000380.1 GCA_013824045.1 Rhodobacter sp.
GCGCCGATGCCATCGCCCGGCCCATCGTGGATCAAGTCTATGATATCGTAGGCATGGTCCGCTCGCGCCGGGGTTAAGCGGATGACAGGCGGATGATCCGGCAGCGGCTGCAGCGCTGGCTCCGGCGCGGCCTGACGCTGGCCCTCGCTGCCTCGCTCGCCCTGACGCTCACCGCCGCCGCCCGCATCTGGGCCGATCCCACGCTGTCGCCCTATCGCGACGCTGCGGTGGATGAGGTGGAGGCGGCAATCAACCGCCACCTCGCCGACCTCGCCCCTGATACGATCCCTGCGCGCATCACCGCGCGCCTTGCGGAAAGCCCGCGCAACTGGATCGCGCTGGATGCGCTGGAGGCCCTCGCTACGGAACGTGGCCAGACCCTGCCGCCCGACCTGCGCGCTGCTTTCGATGCCGCCCGGGCGGAAGATACCGGCTTCTTTGCCAACGCCGCCAATTGCGCTGCCTGCGCCTATGATCCGGCGGCCTGTTCGCTCTCCAACGTCTTCCTCTGCCACGCCCCCATCGCGCTCACTCCTATTGGCGACATGGCCGCCATCACACGCGGCGCGATCGACTATATGGCGGGGGAAGAGGTCGACCGGATCGACGTCACCCTCGCCATTGTGGGGCTGGGCGCAACGGTCACGGTCGTGGCCACAGGCGGCACCTCGCTGGTGGCCAAGGCCGGGGCCTCGGGCCTGAAACTCGCCCGCAACATGGGCCGCCTCTCGCCGCGCCTGAACGTCACATTGGCCCGCGCCGCCACCGATGGGGTGGATTGGATGGCGCTCCGCCGCGCAGGCAGCATGGATGACATCGCCGCCAGCCTGCGGGCCGATGCCTTTGCCCCCGTCGTCAGCATCGCCGCCGATCTTGAACACATCCGCGCGGCCTCTGATACGACCACCGCTTTGCACCTCCTGCCCCTCGTCGATGACGCAACCGATGCCACCCGCCTCGCTCGCGCGACCGAGGCGCTCGGCCCCCGCGTTGTGGCCCGCGCCGAAGTGCTGGGCAAGGCCCGCCTCCTGCGCGCCACGGTGCGGATTACAGGCACGGCCTACGCGCTGACTGCCGGGATCGTGGGCCTTCTGCTCTCGGCAGCGCTCCTTGCCGGCAACGCCCTGCAAACCCGCCTCTTCGCCGCCCTGCGCCGCGCCGCCGCCCGACCCGATGACCTCGCCTAAGGCTGTTTCACCTTGGCCCAAATGCTCATGCGGCCCCTGTCACAAGCGTGCCCGGTGCAGAATAGCGCAACCAAAATTCTTCGAAGAATTTTGCAAATTCCTTCCAAGGAATTTGGTCGATTCCATCCAAGGTTAACGCCCGATGACCGTGCGCTGCGTGCATACGCCCGTCTGCACTGGCGTGCTGCACCGCGCGCTGCACCGGAAATCCGGCCAAAAGCTAAAAATAAACCCTGCGCTCGCAGGGACTTAGCCCCTTTCCCGCCGCAACCGGCCGGGTGCAATCCCGAACCGCTTGCTGAACGCACGGCTCAGGGTCGAGGGCGACGAAAACCCCGTCCGCAGCGCCACTTCGGCCAGCGGATGGCGCGTATCCGTCACCATCCGCCGCGCCGCCTGCAACCGCAGGCCAAGGCCATAGGCCGCGGGGCTCTCGCCAAGGTATTGGCGGAAAAGGCTTTCCATGCGCCGGGGCGACAGCCCCACCTCGCGCGCCAGCCCCGCCATCGCAGGCGGGTCGTCCAGCCGCGCCTCCATCCGCGCAATCGCCTCGGCCACCCGCCCGTCCAGCCGGGCATCGCGCGACACGGGGGCCACCTGCGGCTCATGCCCCGCGCGCTCGGTCGTCAGGAATGACGCCGCCACCTGACGCGCCAAAGGCGCCCCATGCCGCGCCCCGATCAGATGCAGCATCAAGTCCTGCGCCGGCCCCGCGCCGCCCACAGTTACCCTATTGCGATCAATGACATAGCGGTCTGGCAGACATTCCATCTGCGGAAAGGCGGCAGCGAAATCTTCCAGATCTTCCCAATGCACCGTGGCGCGATAGCCATCCAGCAACCCCGCCCGCGCCATAACCCAAGCCCCCGCATCCACCCCGGCCACCATCCGAAACCGCCCCGCGATCCGCCGCAAATCCCGCAGAAACGCCCGCGTCGCCACCTCCTCCTGCCGGTATCCCACGATCACCATCAGCACATCCGCCCCCTCCGCCGCCGACAGTGGCCCGGACGAGGGCAGTTCGATCCCGCAGGTCAGCGGCACCGGCCGCCCCTCGGGCGACACCACCCGCCAGCGATAGGCCTCTTCCCCCAGATGCCGGTTCGCCGCCCGCATCGGGTCAAGCACGGATGCCACTTCAAGGATCGACGCATGCGGCAGCACCAGCACCGCGATGGTCAGCGGTTCCCGGCTGGCAGTGTAAATGCTGGCGGTTCTTGACATGAATATTGCGTAATGCGCAATGCAGAGCGCTGCAAGGCCGCTAATCTGGCACCCAGTTCTAGGGAGGGATCATTCATGCCGCTGGCCATGAATCGCGAGGTTTTCATCACCTGTGCCGTCACTGGATCGGGCGGCACACAGGACCGCAGCCCGCATGTGCCACGCAGCCCCCAGCAGATCGCCGACAGCGCGATTGCGGCGGCCAAGGCGGGGGCAGCCGTAGTGCATTGCCATGTGCGCGACCCCGAAACCGGCAAGCCCGCCCGGGACCCTGCACTGTACCGCGAAGTCACCGAACGCATTCGGGATTCCGCCACGGATGTGGTGCTGAACCTGACCGCAGGCATGGGTGGCGACATCTATTTCGAAGGGTCCGAGGATATGGGCCGCATGGGCCCGCGCTCGGACATGGCAGGTGCCACAGAACGGGTGGCGCATGTTGTGGAATGTAGACCGGAAATCTGCACGCTCGACTGTGGCACAATGAACTTCAACGAAGCCGATTACGTCATGGTCAACACCCCCGGCATGCTGCGTGACATGGCGCGGCGGATGACGGCGGCGGGTGTCAGGATCGAGATCGAGGCCTTTGACACAGGCCATTTGTGGCTGGCCAAGGAGCTGGTCAAGGAAGGTGCGATCCCTGATCCGGTGCTGGTGCAGCTGTGCATGGGTGTGCCATGGGGTGCGCCGGATGACCTGAACACCTTCATGGCGATGGTGAACAATGTGCCGTCGAACTGGAACTGGTCGGCCTTTTCCATCGGGCGCAACCAGATGGCCTATGTCGCTGCTGCAGTGCTGGCGGGTGGCAACGTGCGGGTTGGGCTGGAAGACAACCTCTGGCTGGAAAAGGGCGTTCTGGCGACCAATGCGCAGCTTGTGGAACGGGCCTGCACCATCATCGAAAACATGGGCGCGCGGGTGATTACCCCTGCCGAAGTGCGCGCTCGGCTGAAGCTGGAAAAGCGCCCGCCGCTGCCGAAGTGACATGGAAAAGGTCGGCCCCATCCCGCCACCCCAAGCCCTGATCGCAACGGGCAAAGTGATCCCGCTGGGACAGGGATGGGTGCTGGAACCGATGGAGACCGGCTTTCTGCTCAAGGCGCTTGCGATTGGGGCAGCGGTTCGGGTCACGGCGGAAGAGGCTCAGGCCGTGCGGCAGGGCGAGGTGGCGCCAGAGTCGCTTGCGGCGCGGCATGGGATGGCGCTGTCCCAGATGCCGCCGGGCGCGGCGGTGATGGTGGCCTTTTCCGATGAGGCGATGCGCCTTGCCGAAAAAGGACGCGAGGCCGGGGCTGAAACCGGGGGGCGGACCGGGGATGGGCCACCGGGGGCGGGGCAGGCGGGGATCGCCCTGCCGCGCACGGCGATGATTGGGGCGGCAGTTGTGGCCCTGCTGGTATTGGCCCTGATCTGGGCCGGATAGATTGGAACGGGAGACGGGCATGGCGCGCAAGGCGGGCATTATCGGGGGCGGGGTCATCGGCGGCGGTTGGGCGGCACGCTTTCTGCTGAACGGTTGGGATGTGGTGGTCTTCGACCCCGATCCCGAAGCCCCGCGCAAGGTCGGTGAGGTCATCGCCAATGCCCGCAAGGCGCTGCCTGCGCTGTCAGACGGACCGATGCCTGCTGAAGGGCGGCTGACC
>PNND01000290.1 GCA_013824045.1 Rhodobacter sp.
CGGGGAAAAGCCGCGCGCATCAGCGCTGCTGTGCCGCGCGCCTGCGCCTCGGCCCCCGGTCCCAGCTTCACCGTGGCGCGCGCCCATTCCTCAAGGATACGCTCTGACCATTTTGGTTCATACAGCCCCGCCTCGGCCATCCCCAACAGGATGTCCCGCAGCACGGGCGGAAACAGGACACAGGCATCCAGAACCGCGCGCATCAATCCAGACGGAAGAATAGCGACTTCAGGTATCCGCTTTCAGCCAGTTGCGGCAGCATCGGATGATCCGCCCCGGCAAAGCCCGTATGCAAGAGCTGCCCCCGCCGCCCTCCGCGCCCAATCCCGCGTGCGGATGCGTTGCGGAAAGACTGCAGATCGACAGCATGGGAACAGGAACACAGCACCAGATAGCCGCCCGGCGCGACCAGCGGCGCGGCAAGCCGCGCGATCCGCTCATAGGCGCGCAACCCCGCCTCTAGCGCCGGTTTCGCAGGTGCAAAAGCCGGCGGGTCGCAGATCACCAGATCAAACTGTGCGCCCTCACCCCCCAGCGCCTCGAGCACCGCAAAGGCATCACCCTGCCGCGTGCTGAACCGCTCCGCCACGCCTGTGGCCCGTGCGCCCTCTTCGGCCAAAGCCAAAGCCGGGCTTGAGGCATCCACCGCCAGCGCGCTTTGCGCGCCACCGGCCAGTGCGGCAAGGGCAAAGCCCCCCACATGGGTAAACACATCCAGCACCCGCGCCCCGCGCGCCAGACGCGCGGCAAAGGCATGGTTCGGGCGCTGGTCAAAGAACAGCCCCGTCTTCTGCCCGCCTGTCACATCGGCCATATAGGTGGCCCCGTTCATCGGCACCGCCACCGGCCCATCCACCGCGCCCGCCAGAACCACCGTCTCTTCCGCCAGCCCCTCCAGCCCGCGCGACCGGCCCGTGCCATTCTTGACCACGGTCGTCACCCCGGTCACCGCCTGCAAGGCCGCCACCAGCGGCGCGATCAGCAGCTCGGCCCAGGCAGCATTGGGCTGCACTACGGCCACGTCGCCGAACCGATCGATCACCACGCCGGGCAATCCATCCGCCTCGGCATGGACCAGCCGGTAGAAGGGCGCGTCATAGAGGCGCTCGCGCAACTCCAGCGCGCGGGACAGACGCGCGGCGAACCACGCCTCATCGATCACCGCCGCCGGATCACGATCCAGCATCCGCGCCACGATCTTGGATTTCACATTGACCGTGACCAGCCCCAGCACCCGCCGCTCGCCATCCTCCAGCACGGCCAGCGCACCGGGCGGGATGTTGCCCGTCCGCCGATCCATCACCAGCTCATCGGCATAGACCCAAGGGAAACCGTGCCGAATCGCCCGCGCTTCGGCCTTGGGCCGCAGCCGCACCACGGGAAGCCCCGACAGGGGCGGCTCATCATCGGAAATGGAAGAAGGGGAGGACATCATGTCCTCCCCTTACCTGTTCCTCTCCGCTTGCGAAAGGCTCAGCGCGTCACAAGCACCGGGGCACCCGGGTTTTGCGTGGCACGTGCCACCAGCGCCGGATCGGTCACCGGGCCGGACAGTTCACGCCGCAGCGTTTCCACCAGCTTTTCGGTCACCACCACCTTCTGCGTGCGGCCAGCCTGTTCTTCGGCAATCGCGGCCTGTCCGCCGGCAGCCCGCGCATCGGCCACCACGCGGCGCGGCCCGTCAATCACGGCGCCCGTCGTGGCATCGCGCACGGTCAGGTCGAACACCATGTTATGCGTGCCGCCGATCGTGTAGCGGGTCTTTTCCGTCACGCCATGAAAACGCACGATCTCCAGCGACAACACGGCCTGACGCGGCCCGGCCATCGTGGCCGTGGCACGGTCTGCCGCCGCCTGGAAGATCGTGGCGATCTGCTGATGGCGGTCACCGATCGGGTCACCGCGCCAGACGATATCGGCCATCGGGTAATAACCATTCGCCTCCGACACACCCAGCGACCGCGGCACGGCGATCTGCACATCGGTGATCGAATAGAGCGGCGCCACCACACGCGGCGCACCACGCAGCGGCGTTTCCGCCCCACGCGAGGCCAGCGTCAACCCATCATTCGATGCGTTGCGGCTTGCCGGTTCACTGCTCACACAGGCCGACAACACCAGCGCAACGCCAAGAGCTGCGAATTTCGTGATACCATTCATGTCCATACCTCCGGGCTCCTGCCCAAAACACTGGGAGGAGGTATGCGAATCGAATGTGGCCAAGTTTGGTTAACGGCAGAACTTTTCCGGGATTTAGCTCCATTTCAGAAACAATCCGTGCGATCATCTCCAAATCGGCAACGTTCTTGTACGGCTGGGCAATAAGCCGCGCATGGCGACCCCTTAGATGGCCTCTGCACCGCACTGGAACTGCCCGGCCAGAGGCGGTTGTTAGCGCTAACAGAATCTGCTAACCTGCTGCCAGCCACCGTCAGAGGAGTCGCCCATGTCGCTGCATCCCACCATTGCCCGCGTCACGGATCGCATCCGCGCCCGCTCGGCCGACAGCCGTGGCCTCTATCTGGAACGGCTGGCCAAGGCCGCCAAGGATGGCCCGGCGCGCGGGCACCTGGCCTGCGGCAATCAGGCCCATGCCTATGCCGCCATGGGCGATGACAAGGCCACGCTTGCCGCCGGTCGTGCCCCGAATATCGGCATCGTCACCGCCTATAATGACATGCTCTCGGCCCACCAGCCGTTTGAGTCCTACCCCACCCTGATCCGCACTGCCGCCCGCAAGGCAGGTGCCACGGCACAGGTCGCGGGCGGCGTGCCCGCCATGTGCGATGGCGTCACGCAGGGTCAGCCGGGCATGGAACTGTCGCTCTTCTCCCGCGACGTGATCGCGCTCGCGGCAGGCGTCGCCATGTCGCACAACACCTTCGACGCGGCCCTTTATCTGGGCGTCTGCGACAAGATCGTTCCCGGCCTCATCATCGCCGCCTCCACCTTCGGCCATGTGCCTTCGATCTTTGTCCCCGCTGGCCCCATGACATCGGGCCTGCCCAATGACGAAAAATCCCGTGTCCGCAACGCCTATGCGGCGGGCGAGATCGGGCGCGATCAGCTCATGGCGGCTGAGATGGCCTCCTATCACGGCCCCGGCACCTGCACCTTCTACGGCACGGCCAACACCAACCAGATGCTGATGGAATTCATGGGCCTGCATCTGCCGGGTGCCTCCTTCGTCAACCCCGGCACCCCCCTACGCGAGGCGCTGACGACCGCCGCCGTGGAACGCGTGGCCCAGATCACGGCCTTGGGCAACGATTTCCGCCCCGCAGGCGAAATCCTTGATGAACGCGCCTATGTGAACGGCCTCGTGGGCCTCATGGCCACGGGCGGCTCCACAAACCTCGTCCTACACCTGCCCGCCATGGCCCGCGCCTCGGGCGTGCTCCTCGACCTGCAGGATTTTGCCGACATTTCCGAAGCCGTCCCCCTGATGGCCAAGGTCTACCCGAACGGTCTGGCCGATGTGAACCATTTCCACGCCGCAGGGGGCCTCTCTTACATGATCGGCCAACTCCTCGACGCGGGCCTCCTCCACCCCGATGCCAAGACCGTGGCGGGCGACGGGCTGTCGCTCTACCGGCAGGAACCCAAGCTCAAGGACGGCAAGCTCGCTTGGGAAGACGGGGCCAACGCCACCCTGAATGACAAGATCCTGCGCCCCGCCACCGATCCTTTCCAACCCTCGGGCGGGCTCAAGCAACTCACCGGCAATCTGGGCCGCGGCGTGATCAAGGTCTCTTCCGTCGCCCCGGATCGCCATGTGATCGAGGCCCCCGCCCGCATCTTCCACGATCAGAATGACGTGAAGGCCGCCTTCAAGCGCGGCGAGTTCACCTCAGACTGCGTTGTCGTCGTCCGCTTTCAGGGCCCGCAGGCCAACGGGATGCCGGAACTGCACTCGCTCACACCTACGCTCTCGGTCCTGCAGGATCGCGGCCTGCGCGTGGCCCTTGTCACCGATGGCCGCATGTCGGGCGCATCGGGCAAGGTGCCCGCTGCGATCCACGTCTCGCCCGAGGCTGCAACCGGCGGCCCGCTGG
>PNND01000378.1 GCA_013824045.1 Rhodobacter sp.
GCCTTCGTTCATCAGCGCGACCATCTCGTCAGAGGTGTTGGCGGTCTTGACGCTGACCTTGCAACCGCTTGATTCTTCGAACTTTGTCACCCAATCAAAATTGGGATCGGTTTCGCCGCGTTCCACGTAACCAGCCCAGGCGACGATGGACAATTCGCCTTCGCCGGGGCCGACTTCGGTCATTTGGGCAAGGGCCGGAGTCACGCCGACGATCAGGCCAAGGGCCGTGGTGGCGGATAGCTTCAGTGTCTTGAGTGTCATGCTGGAAGTCTCCCTGTGACAATACCGCAGGCGCGGTCAGCCGGTTTACCGGTCATGGAAACAGACGGTATTCACCTGCCGGAGTTTCGCAATATCAAAACGCTGATGGGTGCATTCGGTTTTTCCGATGGGTTGGCGGGTGAAATGGCTGTGCAGCGGACGGTGCAGCATCGCAGTGCAGCAAAGTGTATGCACGCCGCGCACGGTTTCGCAGGAACCCGTTAACGATCTGGTCACCGCTCTAGCGGTTCGGCACACTGCTTTGTGCCGAGCGGACGAAGTTCAGCGCAGGTGCGCTGAGCGGTGCGCCGCGCCGCCATGCAAGGCCCACCTGAACCGTGGGCAGGTCGCCGGACACATCCCGAATCTCGATCCGGTCGCCTTCCAGCGACCAGGGACGATAGACAAGGCTGGGCAGGATCGCGAGGCCCGCGCCAGTGGCAACAAGCGAGCGGACTGCCTCGACCGACCGGGTGCGGAAGGCAACCTCGGGCTTCACCGGCAGGGCGGCGGTCAGGCGGCGGGTGCTTTCCTCGATCTCGTCCACCATCAACTGAATAAGCGGCTGGCCCGCCAGTTCCTCCAGCGCGATGGCCTCTTGCTGTGCCAGCGGGTGGCCAAGCGGCAGCCAGAGCCGATAGGGCGACACGAGCAGGGTTTCCACATGCAGCGCCATCCGGTCCTTGACCGACGAGGTGAGCAGCACAGCCACGTCAAGCTCCCCCCCGATCAGCAGGTGCTGCAGGTAATCGCCATTGTCTTCGATCACGTTCAGTTCGACCTGCGGAAAGGCGCGGCGAAAGCGCGACAGGATGTCAGATAGCACATAACCCGCCACCAGCGAGGTAACGCCCAACGACAGCCGCCCGGTGGCGGTTTCTGCCTCATCCCGAAACGCCGTGCGGGCGGTGGCGACATCGGCGAGGATCTGGCGCGCATGGCGCAGGAAGGCAGACCCTTTGTGGGTGATCAGCAGGCCGCGCGCCTGCCTGTCAAACAAGACGACGCCCAGATCATCTTCCAAGGCGCGAACCGCTTCGGTCACAGAGGATTGCGAAATGGACAGAGCCCGCGCCGCACCCGACACACTTCCCGCCTCGGCGGCGGCGACGAAGAACTGAAGCTGGCGAAGCGTGAAGGCCATGGCGTTCCGATTGTGGCAGGCGCCGGGGGTTTCACACCCCGTCAGCCAATTGTTCTCGAACCGGTGGCGAACACAATGGCTAACCCCCGTTGGAATCATGAACAAAGACGAATGCAGGGTCGCAAAGAAGGGCAGGGCGATACCGGGCAAGAAGGGCGGTATAGGCGGCCAGTCTTTCCGGAGTGAAGTGACCCTCCTCGGCCAACAGATTGACGGTGCCGGGAACGCTGCCATCAGCGGCGATGATGGGAAGGTTGGCGGCGGAGCCGAGGCCCATGGAGGTGATCAAAGCGTGGTCAAAGAACAGGGTGGCAAATTCGGCGGGGGTGTTGGCCACGAACGGTTGGGCGCGGGTGATGCAGAGGTCATACCACGCATCCCGTTCCAGCGGCTTGGTGCCATGGACGGGGTATTCCAGCGGATGTGATGTGTGGACGCGTCGAAAGAGGCCTTGGTCCAGATCATGCGTGGTGATTGTGAAGAGCCGCGTGCCGAGCGCGGTGCAATCCTGTTCGAGGGCGTGAAACACGGCAGACATGCGCGCCATATCGCCATGTGCGGCGCGCGCTGTCCAGCCGTTGCCGACCTAGCCGCGCATCATGGCCAGCCGGATCAGGGCGCGTTCCATCACCGCCATGCCCGGCGCGCGGGAGGATGAGCGCAACGTCAGATCGGTTTCCAGAAGATGGGCAATCGCCTCTTCCAGCCGCAGCATCGACCAGCCCTGCGCCTGCCGGATCAGCGCGTCCCGGGATTTGTAGGGGATGCCGCGCATCCGCCCGATGGCGGCCGCCGCGCCGCCCGGTTCGCTGACGGCCATATGCAAGGCGCGGAAATGGCGCATCGTCTGAATGCACAGGGTGACGGGCAGGGTGCCCTGCCCCTCTAACCTTCGCAGCAGGGGGCCGATCTCCTGTGCCTTGCGGTCGGCCACAACGGCGATGAGTTCGTCGACATCCGCCTCGACCGTAGCGGGGGCAAGAGCCGCGATCTCGGCCGGGGTCAGCGGGGTGCTGTCGCCATGCTTGTAGAGCGCGATCTTTTCCAGTGTCTGGCGGAAATCGCCGGGATCAAGCGCGCGGCCCAGCGACATGAGGTCGGTCAACGCTTCGCGGTCGACGGCGGCAAGGCCTGCGCGTTTCAGCGCATCCTCGATCTCCTCACGCGACGGGGGTTCGTCGTAAAGGCCGATGCAATAGGCGGCAGGGTGCTTTTCAAACAGCGTCTTGAGCGCTGATTTCCCTGTCAGCCCGCCTGCGGTGACGATGATCTGCGCATCGCCCGGCTTCCATTCCGCCAAGGCGGTGGTGATGGTGGGCGTCAGGCCATCGGCGGCCTCTTCGACAAAGGCCACGCGGGGGCCGGGAAAGAAGCCTTGCGATTTGATGGCATCCAAAAGCAGCGCGCCATCCTTGCGCAGATCGGCGGCGGGGATGCGGGTCAGCCGCATCTCGGCTTCGCCCTCCGGGCCGATGAGGGCGGCGATCACCTCTTGGCGTTTCAGCGCCACGCGCATCGAATCGGCGCCAAAGATCAGCAGCCCCGCCTTGCCCGGATCAGGGCGCGAGAAGTAGCGCGTCGCCTCAACGCCCTTGAGGATCATTGCGCCAGCGTGGGCGCGGCGGCGAGCAGGCGGATCATCACCTGATCGGCCAGCATCACCGAAAGACGGCGGGCGGCGTCATCCTCGGCCGCCAGACCTGCAACCGTGGTGCCGGTGGCAGACCATGAGGTGAAGCCATTCACCTCGCCCCCGGCGATGCGGGTGCCTGTGGCGCGGCTGGTCAGCGTCCATGTGGCCGTGCCGCGCAGGGTGTAGCGGGTGGTCTCATTCGCCGCGGTGATACCGCCCGCCTCACGCGTGGCGGAAATGGCATAGCCAAGGTCATAAGCCGCAGCCTCGGCCCGGCCAAGGCGGGTTTCAAGGCGGGCGACGAAATCAAACTCACCCTTGGTTGCCGGGGCCTGTACCGCCACGCGCCCGCGTAGGGCGCTTGCCCCGCCCTCTGGCCCGTAGGCAGGCGTGAACCCGCAGGCGGCAAGCGGCAGGGCGGCAAGTCCGAGCAGGAACAGGCGGCGTTCAGACAACGACATTGATGATGCGCCCCGGGACAACGATGATCTTCTTCACCGGCTGCCCGGCAAGGAACTTGATCACAGCATCATCCGCCAGCGCGATCTTTTCAACCTCGGAGGCGGGCATGTCCTTGGGAACGGTGATTTCCGCCCGCCGCTTGCCGTTGATCTGGATGGGCAGGGTCACCGAATCGTCGACCAGCAGGGCCGGGTCAGCCTTGGGCCATGCCGATTGCGTCACCAACCCCGCACCGCCCAGCATCGACCAAACCTCTTCGGCCAGATGCGGCGTCATCGGTTGCATCAGCTGCGCCAGCACCAGCATGGCATCACGGCGCGCGGCCGATCCGGCCTGCGTGCGCTGCAGGGTGTTGGTGAATTCGTAGAGCTTGGCGATGGCCTTGTTGAAGGCAAAGCCTTCGATGCCCTTGGTCACCTCGTCGATGGCTTTGGCGGTGGCGCGGGCAAGGGCGGTGTCCTCATCCGGGTTTGCCGGGGTTTTGCCTTGCGCGATGTCATCGGCAATCCGCCAGACGCGGTTCAGATGCTTGAACGCGGCCTCCGCCCC
>PNND01000409.1 GCA_013824045.1 Rhodobacter sp.
CCTCCCTCAGAGCAATTGGTTTGGCCTTAAACTATTTTTCCAAACCAAGCAACGCAGGCAGCGCCGGGGCCCTATGCACCCGGCGCATGGCTGGCGGCGTCCTTCAGGCGGCGGACCTCGGTGCCGTATCCGCCTGCGGCATTCCAGGCGGCTTCCTCAGGCGTGTCTGCCCGGCCAAGCGCGACGTTGCGGCCGGGAAAGCGGCCAAATCGGGCGATCACGGCCTGATGGGCGCGGGCATGCAGGGCCATGTCGGGATCGGACGGGATCCGTTCTTCCATCATCTGCACGGCCAGTGCCTGATCGGCGGGGTTTTCGGAATGCTCGAACGGCATGTAGAAGAATTGCCGTTCCGGTTCAGGTGCGCCCATGTCCCACCCGGCGGCAAACGCGGTTCGGGCGGCAGACAGGGCCTGTGGATCGGTGGAAAAACTGTCCGCCGTACCGCGAAACATGTTGCGGGGCAGTTGATCGGTCAGGATCAGGAAGGCCAAGGTGCCAACGGTTCCGTCGACCCAATGGTCAAGATTGCCGTCTCGCGCGGCTTGCCAGATGTCCTGAAACCGGTCCCGGCAGACGGTGTCGATCTCATCCCCGCCGGAGTACCATCCATCGGGGCCGACCTCACCCAGCCAGAAATCCAGCAGTTCCACAGGGTCGGACATCGGCGTATCCCTTCGTGTTGCCCATTAAGCGTGGCAGGGAACACCGGGGCACGCAACCACCGTCATCGATCCTTTTCGATGACGGCGGTTGCGGCCACGGAAGAGGCAGTGGGCACGATGAAATTCGACGGCCCGCTGCCCACAGGGGCGGCGCGACGCGACATACGCCAGAGCGCATAACCGGTCAGCGCCACGTACAGCGCTGCGATGAACAGGAAGAATCCACCCGGCCCCACCTGCCCCATGATCCAACCGGTTATGAGCGGGCCAAAGATGGCGCCAAAGCCGTTCAGGAAGATCATTCCCGCGCTGGCCGCGGCCATATCATCTTTGGACAGAAAGTCATTCGTATAGGCGATGAGCAGCGCATAGACGGGGTTTGTGATCCCGCCGAGGAGCAGGGCGGTGATAAGGTATCCGTAGAAAGGCAGATCGAACAGGCCAGCGATGAGCATCGTAATGGCCGCGATCCCGGACAGGCCGGTTATCAGCAGGCGGCGATCCATCCGATCCGACAGCCAGCCCACCGGATATTGCAGGATCAGCCCGCCCACATACAGTGCACCGACAAAGATCGAGATGTCGCGGACCGACAATCCCTCCATCGCGCCCCAGACCGCAGCCATACCGAACATAGCGGAAAAGACCCCGCCGGTCAGCAGCATCCCCGCGCAGCCAAGCGGCGAAATGCGGAAGAGCGCGCGAAAGGACAAGCCCTTAGTCGTTTCGAATGTTGGAGCCGGGGTTGGAGCCAGAAGGATGGGCATGAAGGCCAGCGACACAAGAACAGACGGGATCACGAACAGCACAAAGCCCGATGGATCGGCCACGTTGAGGATCGCCTGACTGGCGATGATGCCCAGCATTTGCACGATCATGTAAGCGGAAAGGGCCTGTCCGCGCGTCTCGTTCGTGGCGGCGTTGTTGAGCCAGCTTTCAGCGGTAATGTAGATGCCCGAAAAGCAGAACCCGATCAGCACGCGCAGAGCCGTCCAGACCATCCAGTCAGCAGCGACAGGATAGACCACCAGCACAGCCGAGATGAGCGAGCCAAGCGCGGCAAAGACGCGGACATGGCCCACCTTGCGGATCATGGACGGGGCAAGTTGCGAGCCAACGAGAAACCCCGCGAAATAGGCGGACATCACGATGGAAATCTCGAAGGTAGAGAACCCTTCGATGGCGCCTCTGATGCCCAGAAGCGTTCCCTGAATGCCGTTGCCGACCATAAGAAGCATGACGCCCAGCAGCAGCGGCCATGAGGTGGAGATCACTTTCAGCATGGGCGCGCACCAGAGAGAACAAATTGAATTTATCGAAGAATAGCACGCCAAAGAAATGGCATGGGCAGGAAACCGACGCAGCCCCTATCGCCCCCGTCAGGGAATGAGAAGCGAGGAATCGCCATAGCTGAAAAAGCGATAACCGTTTTGCACGGCATGGGCATAGATCCGCTTGATGCGCTCCTGCCCCATTAGCGCCGAGACAAGCATCATCAGCGTAGATTTGGGCAGGTGGAAATTGGTCATCAGCGCATCGGTGATGCGAAAGCGGTAGCCGGGATAGATGAAGATGTCGGTCGGGCCCGTCCAGGGCTGCATGACACCCTCTGCATCGGTAGCGGACTCGATTAGGCGTAATGCCGTTGTCCCGACAGGGATGACGCGGCCCCCTGCCCGTTTGGTGGCGTTGATTTCGGCAGCCGCGCCCGGGGTGACCTGGCCCCATTCAGCATGCATCCGGTGGGTGGTCACATCATCCACCTTGACCGGCAGGAAGGTGCCCGCGCCGACATGCAGCGTCACTTCAGTGAAGGTCACGCCTTTGTCGGCCAGAGCACGCAGGAGCGGTTCGTCAAAATGCAGCGAAGCCGTGGGTGCGGCCACGGCCCCGGCATGGCGGGCGAACACAGTCTGGTAATCGGTGGCATCCTGCGCATCCGGAGCGCGTTTGGCGGCGATATAAGGCGGCAACGGCATTGCGCCTGCCTCTGCCAGTGCGGCATCGAAATCATCGCCCGTCAGGTTGAAAGTCAGGCGCAGATCGGTTTCGCCCTTTTCGGCGACAGTGGCAGAGAGGCTGTCGGAAAAGCGGATAACCTCTCCTTCGTTCAGCTTGCGCAGCGGCTTGGCCAGCGCGCGCCAGCCGGATGCGGCCGGTTCCAGCAGCGTTATCTCTACTTTGGCGACCGCATCGCCGCGCGTGCGTTGCCCGGTCAGGCGGGCCGGGATGACCTTGGTGTTGTTCAGCACAAGCCTGTCGCCCGGACGGAAAATGTCGATCAGGTCATAGACATGGCGATCCGCGATCTCGTCGCCCTGTGCCAGCAAGAGCCGCGCATGGGTGCGAGGGCGCGCGGGCCGGGTGGCGATCAGCGACTCGGGCAGGTCAAAATCGAAATCTGTCAGTTTCATCCGTCGGGGCCTTCCAGTCTTGGCGGGTCGCGCCGGAACAGATCACGAAACATGCCCGGCGTCAGAATCGACAGCGGGTTGACCGAAACGGCAACGCGATCCCGGCTGCCACGGACCCTGTAGTTGAAGCCGAACAGACCTTCGCCGCGCCGCGTGAGGATCGCGCCGATGCCGTTGAGCATGTAGATCGGCGATACCACCCCTTGCAAGTCCAGCGCGCCATCCCGGGTGCCGTAAACACCGGCCATGGAAACGCCGATAGAGTTGCCCACGGCAGAGCCGCGCGTGATCTGCACCGCCTCGGGTGTCAGCACAAATTCGGCCAGAGCCTGCCCGAAGGCCAGCCCTTCACCGTTGAGTTGTTCGAGAATACCCACGACCGATACGGCGTTGAGAAGTTCGGCAAGAACGGGCGCGTCCACCACACGGAAATCGCGCAGCTCGGCCGTACCATCGTAGACGCCATCCGCCGCGCGCGGCATGAGGCGGAGATCAAGCTGTCCTCCGCGGGCCGAGGCAAAGACGCCGGCAGAGGCCAGCACCCCGCCCGCATTGTCAGACAGAACCCGGATAGCAGCACCATTGGCCCCCGGCACAACGATGCCGGTCACGGCGGCCTGACCGTTCACAAGGGCGCTGAAACTTCCATTGAACCCGCCGCGTGGCGAGAAATCACCCCGGAAGTCGGTCAGGGAAATCGTGTCGGTGATGCGCAGGCTGTTAAGCGCGAATGTCAGCGGAATATCGGCCACTGCCCCGCCGCTGACCCCTGCCACCGTATCGGGGGGCTTGCGGCGCAAATCGACCGCCGCATCCGACACGAGGATACCCACCGGCCGCCCCTCGCCCCGCCCGCTGATCCGGACTCGGCCGGCAAGCCAGTCACCCAGTTCCACTTCCGTGAAATCGACCTGATCCAGACTGCCGCCCGGCAAGAGGCGG
>PNND01000121.1 GCA_013824045.1 Rhodobacter sp.
AGGACCGCGGCAAGATTGACTTTCCGACCACCGCCGCTTAAGTGCGGCTTTGCAGGGCCGTCCGGCCCAATGCGTTTCCCGTTTCCATACTGGCGAACCCGTGCTGTGGCACGGCGCCTCAGGACATATCCGCACATGACGACCGAACGCCTGAACCTTTCCGATCTCAAGGCCAAGACACCTGCCGATCTTCTGGCCATGGCCGAAGAATGGGAGATCGAAAACGCCCCCTCCATGCGGAAGGGCGAGATGATGTTCCAGATCCTGAAGGAACATGCCGAGGAAGGGTTCGAGATCGGCGGCGACGGCGTGCTGGAAGTGCTGCAGGATGGGTTCGGATTCCTGCGTAGCCCGTCGGCCAACTACCTGCCCGGTCCGGATGATATCTATGTCAGCCCTGAGATGATCCGCCAGTTTTCCCTGCGGACGGGCGATTCCATTGAAGGCGTGATCCAAGCCCCGCGTGAGAATGAGCGGTATTTCAGCCTGGTGAAGGCCACCAAGATCAACTTCGACGATCCCGAACGCGCCCGCCACAAGGTGCATTTCGACAACCTGACGCCGCTTTATCCCGATGAGCGGCTGAAGATGGAAATCGAGGATCCGACCATCAAGGACCGCTCGGCCCGGATCATCGATCTGGTCTGCCCGATCGGCAAAGGCCAGCGCGCCCTGATCGTAGCCCCGCCGCGGACAGGCAAGACCGTGCTGCTGCAGAACATCGCCCACAGTATCGCAACGAACCACCCCGAGATTTATCTGATCGTCCTGCTCATCGACGAACGCCCGGAAGAAGTGACCGACATGCAAAGATCGGTGAAGGGCGAGGTCGTGTCGTCGACCTTTGACGAACCTGCAACGCGCCACGTCGCCGTGGCCGAGATGGTCATCGAAAAGGCCAAGCGGCTTGTGGAACACAAGCGCGACGTGGTGATCCTGCTCGACTCGATCACCCGCCTTGGCCGCGCCTTCAACACGGTCGTGCCGTCCTCGGGCAAGGTGCTTACGGGTGGTGTGGATGCGAACGCCCTGCAACGGCCCAAGCGGTTCTTCGGTGCAGCGCGCAACATCGAAGAAGGGGGGTCGCTGACGATCATCGCCACCGCGCTGATCGATACCGGCAGCCGGATGGACGAAGTGATCTTCGAAGAATTCAAGGGCACCGGAAACTCGGAAATCGTGCTGGACCGCAAGGTCGCCGACAAGCGCGTGTTCCCGGCCATCGACATCTTGAAATCCGGCACGCGGAAAGAGGATCTGCTGGTCGACAAGGTCGATCTGCAAAAGACCTACGTCCTGCGCCGCATCCTGAACCCGATGGGCACGACCGACGCCATCGAGTTCCTGCTGACCAAGCTCAAACAGACCAAATCAAATGCCGAGTTCTTCGATTCAATGAACACATAAGTGTTCTGAATCAAAGGGTTAAGTCATCATGGATACGATCTATGCCTTGGCCAGCGCTCGCGGCAAGGCCGGGGTGGCGGTGCTGCGCCTTTCCGGGCCTGCGGCCCATGATGCAACTGTCGCGCTGTGCGGTGATCTTCCAGCGGCGCGGCGCGCCTCGCTGCGGCGGCTTGTCTGGAACGGGGTAGAGCTGGATCAAGCGCTGGTGCTGGTCTTTCCTGATAGAGAGAGCTTTACCGGTGAGCCCTCTGTCGAGCTGCATCTGCATGGATCCCTTGCTGTGGTGCAGTCGGTGATGCGGGCTTTGTCTGGTATGGCAGGGTTGCGGCTTGCCGAACCCGGTGAATTCACCCGACGCGCGTTGGAAAATGGGCGGCTGGATCTGGCGCAGGTCGAAGGTCTGGCCGACCTGATTGATGCCGAGACAGAGGCGCAACGTCGGCAAGCGCTGCGCGTACTGTCGGGTGCCATCGGTCGGCGGGCAGAGGAATGGCGCGCAAAGCTGATCCGCGCCGCTGCGCTGATCGAAGCCACGATCGATTTTGCCGATGAGGATGTGCCTGTGGATGTAACGCCAGAGGTCATGGATCTCACCCATGATGTGCTGGTGGATTTGCGGCGCGAGGCAGCCGGGTCGCATGTCGCCGAACGGATTCGGGATGGGTTCGAGGTGGCAATCGTAGGCGCGCCGAATGCCGGGAAATCCACGCTTCTGAACGCTCTGGCCGGGCGTGATGCGGCGATTACATCAGAGTTCGCGGGCACCACACGCGACGTGATCGAAGTGCGCATGGATATCGACGGGCTCGCGGTCACCCTGCTGGACACGGCCGGATTGCGTGAGACGACCGACCCCGTCGAACGAATCGGAATCGAACGCGCGCTGGAACGGGCGAAGGCTGCGGATCTGCGGGTCTTTCTGGAAAGCGGCGAAGACGTTCCCGGAATAACGCCCGTGCAGGGCGATATCACCGTGTCCGGCAAGGCGGATGTGACGGGCAGGGGCGTTTCGGGCAAGACGGGGCAGGGTGTCCCGGAACTGATCGCAGCAATTGGCGAACGGCTGCTGGCTCATAGCGCCGGTGCCGGGCTTGTGACACGCGAGCGGCATCGTCTCGCCATCGAGCGGGCGATCGGGGCTATGGAATCGGCGAGGGTTGAGATAGAGAAGGGCGCAGCGCGGGCCGAGCTTGCCGCCGCGGATCTGCGTATCGCCATCCGCGCGCTTGAGGCATTGGTCGGCCGGGTGGATGTGGAAAATCTGCTGGACGAGATTTTCGCCAGCTTCTGTATCGGAAAGTAAGGGCGTTTCACGTGAAACAGTTCGATGTCATCGTGATCGGCGGCGGTCATGCCGGGTCGGAAGCTGCGGCTGCCGCGGCGCGTATGGGTGCGCGGACGGCCCTCGTCACATTGCGCGCTGATGCGATTGGGGTCATGTCCTGCAATCCTGCGATCGGTGGGCTGGGCAAAGGGCATCTGGTGCGCGAGATTGATGCGCTGGATGGCGTGATGGCGCGTGCGGCAGATAGCGCGGGCATCCAGTTCCGCCTTTTGAACCGCCGGAAAGGCCCGGCTGTGCAGGGCCCCCGCGCACAAGCCGACCGCAAGCTCTATCGGCACGCCATGCAGCGGCTATTGTCGGCAGAGCCTTTGCTGCAAGTGATCGAAGGCGAAGTGATCGACTTGATCCGCAATGCCGGGCAGGTTTCCGGTGTCATCCTTCAGGATGGCAGCCGGATCGATGCTGCGGCAGTGATCCTGACAGCAGGGACGTTCCTGAACGGCCTGATCCATATAGGTGATCAGCAGCGTCCTGGCGGCCGTATGGGCGATCGCCCGGCGGTCCCTCTCGCCCTGCGGTTGGCCGAGATGGACCTTCCGCGCGGGCGCCTAAAGACCGGCACGCCGCCACGCCTGTCTGGCAGAACGATCGACTGGGACCGGCTGGAAATGCAGCCCGGCGATGAAGACCCCGTCCTGTTTTCCTTCCTGAGCGGGGCACCGGAGGCGCGCCAGATCAGCTGCGGGATCACACATACGAACGAAAAGACGCATGATATCGTTCGCGCCAATCTCGGCCGGTCGGCGATGTATGGCGGCCATATCGAAGGCGTCGGTCCTCGCTATTGCCCGTCGATCGAAGACAAGGTCGTGCGCTTTTCGGACAAGACCTCACATCAGGTTTTCCTTGAGCCCGAGGGGCTGGATGATGACACCGTTTATCCCAACGGCATCTCAACCTCTCTCCCTGCCGAGGTGCAGCACGACTATGTTCGCTCCATTGAAGGGCTTGAAAACGTTACCATCCTGCAGCCGGGCTACGCGATTGAATACGATTACTTCGATCCCCGCTGCCTGCGTCACACACTGGAACTGCGCGATTGCCCCGGCCTGTACTTCGCGGGCCAGATCAATGGAACCACCGGCTATGAAGAAGCCGCGGCCCAAGGTCTCGTGGCTGGCCTGAACGCAGCGGCGCGCGCCTTGGGCCGTGACCCCATAACCCTCTCGCGCAGCGACAGCTATATCGGCGTGATGATCGACGACCTTCTCAGCCGGGGCGTGACCGAGCCATATCGCATGTTCACCTCTCGCG
>PNND01000400.1 GCA_013824045.1 Rhodobacter sp.
GCGGGCGGTTGTCGCCGAAGGATTCGGTCGCCACGCGGTCGATCAGCTGGAAGGTTGCTTCCAGCGCCGGGATCACGCCCGTCAGGCGGTGCGACGGGAACCCGCCGCCCACGTTCAGCCGCGCGATGGTGACGCCCGCATTGCGCGCGATGTCTGCGGCAGTGCGGATATAGGTCTCCCACGCTGCCGGATCGGTGCATTGCGTTCCGGGGTGGAACGTCAGCGAAGGGATGAACCCCGCCTTTGCCACGGTGCGCAGCAGATCGGTCGCTAGTTCCGCCGTCGCGCCGAATTTCGCGCCAAAGTTATAGGCAGCCCCTGCAACGGGCAGCTTGAAGCGCACGGAAATTTCGGTGTCGCGCACGGGAACCAGATCAATCAGCTTGGCCAGTTCCGATGCCGAATCAACGGAATAGGACTTCACGCCCTTTTCCACCGCATAGGCGATCTCGGTGCGCGACCGCACCGGGTTGTTGTAATGGATGGCTGCGTCCGGGGCGAGGCGACGGATCAGGTCGATCTCAAAGCTCGAGGCACAGTCATAGCCGCGAATCCCGGCGGCAGAGAGGTTTTCCACCACTTCCTCGCCCGGGTTCGACTTGACGGCATAGGTCACCATGCCCGGAAAGCCGTCGATGAACCGGCGCGCGGCCGCTTGCAGGGCCGAGGGGCTGAAGAACAACACCGGGTTTTCCGGCTGCTGGCTACGAAGAAATTCGGTCGGGTTGGTCCAGATTGTCTTTGACAGTCCCATCGGCGTGATCCTTTCGGCCAATAAGACGCACGTCCCTTCCCGCTGCTCGACGGGTGGCACCTGCGTGGTTTTTCCAACCAGGCCAGGTGCGTATGAGCCGCCCTTTTCCTGCAATTTAGGATGGCTCATATGATGTACAGTTTCACCGAACAAAACTGTATAAATGCTATAAATCGTCGTTATAATGACGGAAACATCGGGCAGAATGCATGGACGAACTGGATCGCAACATAATCGGGCTGTTGGGCGCGGATGCCCGTATGTCGTTGGCGACTCTGGCCCGGCGGCTAAAGGTTGCGCGCTCCACGATACAGGCGCGGCTGGAACGGCTGGAAACCACCGGGGTGATCGCCGGATACACGCTGAAACTGGGCGAAGGGGCGCGGCAGGGGCGGATTCGCGCTTCGGTTCTGCTGACAATCGAACCGCGCGCGCAGGCCAATATCCTGACACGGCTGAAATCCATTGCCGAGGTGGAGCGGGTCTTCACCACCTCCGGGCGGTTCGATCTGTTGATGCAGATTGCCTGCCCGAACACGCAAGTGCTGGATCAGGTGCTCGATCAGATCGGGGCAATGACCGGGGTGGTGTCATCGGAAAGCCTGATCCATCTGAGCACACGGATCGACCGGGCAGTGTGACGGGGCGGTGTGACGGGCCCTTGTGACGGGGCGGTGTGATCGCCCCCTAGCCCGTAGGCAGAACCCGCCGGATCAGCCCTGCCACCATCGCATCCCGCGCCTCGGGCGACAGGCTGCCCACCGATTCCAGCCGACCAGAGGCCAGCAGATCGGCCAGACCATGCGCCATGGCCCAGGCTGCGGCCTCATCCGCCGTGCTGCGCCCGCCTGCGGCCATCACCTGATCCACCAGATGCTGAAACGCGGCCCGGGCGGCTTGCCCTAATTCGGCATTGCCGAAATCGGGCCGTTCTGATTGCCACAGCAGCCGGAACAGTGCCGGGCGGGCAATGGCGAAATCCACATAGCCCAAGCCCGCCGCCACCAGCTGCGATGCCGGGTCCGGCGCCGCGCGCGCCTCACGCGCGGCCTGAGCAGCCAGAAACTGGCGAAACCCTTCCGCCGCAAGCGCCGTAAACAACCCCGCCGCATCGCCGAAATGATGTGCGGGTGCGGCATGGCTGACCCCCGCCCGCTTGGCCACCTGCCGCAGCGAAAACCCCTCTACCCCGCGTGCGGCAAGCTCTTCTTCTGCCGCCGCCAGCAAGGCCGCGCGCAGATCGCCATGATGATAGGACCGCCCCTCACCACCGGGAGGCACAGGATCGGGCTTCAATGTGGGTGGCAAATTGGTCATGGGCTCTGGGATACAGCCCCATCTTGTCACTGGCAAGATTTTCCTTGACAGGCAATCGCGCCGCCATATCCTGACACTGTCAAGATAGGAGACACCGATGCTGTCCGATCCCTACCAACTGTTTCAGCTCACAAGTCCGCTCGCCATGCTGGGCTGGCTGGCATTGGTGCTCTCGCCGCTCGCCCCGCGTCTGGCCCAATGGGTGGCGGCGCTGGTCATCCCGGCCCTTCTGTCCGTGGCCTATACCGCGCTGATCCTTGTCCATTGGGCCGATGCGCCGGGCGGGTTTGACAGCCTTGCCAATGTCATGGCGCTCTTCACCGATCCCCCGGTCGCCCTTGCGGGCTGGGTCCATTACCTCGCCTTCGATCTCTTCGTCGGCGCATGGATCACCCGCACCGCCCGGGCCGAGGCGATCTCCCACCTGCTCATCCTGCCCTGCCTCGTGCTGACCTTCCTCTTCGGCCCTGCAGGCCTGCTTGCCTTTCTCATCCTCCGCGCCGGTTTCACCCTGCGCGCCCGCATGACCGGAGTCCCCGCATGAACGCCGCCGTCGCCTCCCCCACCCCCCTGTTCCCCGATCTGCGCCGCCTCTGGTCCGACGCACCGGCCTTCACCAAGCTGTCGGTCATGCTGATCCTCGCGCTGCTGCCCCTTTACGCCGCCATGGCCATCGACACCCGCGTCTTTCAGGGGGAAAGCCCGTGGATGAAGCCGGTGAAGTTCCACTTCGCCCTAGCGATCTATGCAATCTCGCTTGCCTTCTTCGCCCGCTACATGCCCGCCACCACGCGCGCCAGCCGCCGCTGGCGGTGGTTCACGGCATCGGTCGTCTTCGCAATCCTGGCCGAATGCGCCTGGCTGTCGGCAGCGGCGATGCAGAACACCGCCTCGCATTTCAACACCGACATTCCCTTCTTCACGGCGATATACAACCTGATGGGCGCCTTCGCCGTACTGCTCACCTCCGCCAGCCTTGCCATGGGCATTTCAATCTGGCGCAACCCGAACACAGGCCTCAACCCGGCGGTGAAACTCTCCATCGCGCTCGGCCTGATCCTCACCTTCCTCCTCACGGTCATCACGGCGGGCTATCTCTCCACTGCAGACGGCCATTTCGTGGGCACCCCTGTCACCGGGGCAACCTTGCCCATCCTCGGCTGGTCGCGCGAGGTGGGCGATCTGCGTGTGGCGCATTTCCTTTCCACCCATGCGCTGCATGGCCTGCCCCTCTTGGGCCTCGCCGCCGCCCGCATGGGCGATGCGCGGGGCCCACTCACACTGGTCTGGGCCGGCGCGGCGGCCTACGCCCTCCTCGTCGCCGCAGTCTTCGTCCAAGCCCTGCAAGGCCTGCCCCTGATCTGATCCCACCACGCCGGGAAAGCAGGCATCTCCTGCTTTCCCTCGCCCCCGTCGCGCGCTAGAACCCCCACGACTGCAAGGGGTGCATGCGATGCCGATGGAAAAGACCTTCAACGCCGCCGAGGCCGAGGCGCGGATTTCCGCGCAATGGATCGATACCAAGGCCTTCCGCGCCGGGGCCAACGCTAAGCCCGGCGCGGAAAGCTTTTGCGTGATGATCCCGCCGCCCAACGTGACGGGCTCGCTGCACATGGGCCACGCCTTCAACAACACCCTGCAGGATATCCTGACGCGCTGGCACCGGATGAAGGGCCACGATACGCTCTGGCAACCCGGCACCGACCATGCCGGTATCGCTACCCAGATGGTGACCGAACGCGACATGGCCGCGAACGGCGAACCCACCCGCCGCGAGATGGGGCGCGAAAAGTTCCTGTCGCGCGTCTGGCAGCAAAAGCAGAAATCCCGCGGCACCATCATCGGCCAGTTGCAGCGTCTCGGCTGTTCTTGCGACTGGGACCGTGAGGCCTTCACCATGTCCGGCGCACCCGGCGCCCCGGCGGGCG
>PNND01000035.1 GCA_013824045.1 Rhodobacter sp.
TCATCCCCGCCCTGCGCGCCGTGTTCGACCAGCCAGAGGTTCCCCTCGGCATCCAGCGCGGCCCCCTGCGCATTGCGGTGGCCCAGCGAATAGACGCCGGGGCGGTGGCCGGGCAGCGTGGTGGCCGGGCTGCCATCGCGGTTGAGGTGGATGACCTTGCCCTCGACCCGCATCGGATCTTGCGACTCCATCCCGTCCGGCCCGGTGCCCCGGTCGCCCGTCGTCAGAAACACCGTCCCATCCGCCGCCTCCACCAGACGCGATCCAAAATGCCGCCCGCCGCCCGTGGCATCGCCGTGATAGAGTGTGCTGAACCCTTCGATCGCGGTGCCATCCGCGTTCAGAACCCCCTTGCCCACGGCAGTGGCCGCGCCGCCCTCCAGCGGGATGGAAAAGCTCAGCCAGACCTCACGCGTCTGGGCGAAATCGCGCGGAATCATCACATCCAGCAAACCGCCCTGCCCATTGTCAAACACCTCGGGCAGGCCCGCGACAGGCTGTGAGCTTCCCTCCTTCACATGCAGAAGGCGGCCTTCGCGTTCGGTGATCAGCACCCCGCCATCGGGCAGAAACTCCAGCGCCCAAGGCTCATTCAGCCCGCTCACCATCGCTGTCACCGCAAGCGGCCCGGCGGAACTGTCCAGCGTTGCCGCAGCAACGGGTGCCCCGCCAGCCATCGCCCAAACGGCAAGAAGAGACACCAGCCCGACACCTGCGCGGCGCGTCATCGCGGGGCTTCGTGCAAAGGGCAAAGGCAGGACGGCAAGGCGCTGATGCATCGGGACAATCCTTTCGTTTCAACCCCAGATAATCCTGCGATGCCAAAATAGAACCCGGCTCACGGCTTTCTGATGTCGACCGCCAGACAAGGGCGCGATCCCCGACTCATCGGGGTGCTTCCCTTTTGATCACAAGCACACTAACTTCGCCCGCAGGACAACGATCCAACTCGGGAGCTAACGATGAAAAAACTGCTGCTGGCTTCGGCCGCTACCGCCCTCATGGCTGGTGCCGCCTCGGCCCAAGACGTGAAACTGGGTGTTCTGCTGGGCTTCACCGGCCCGCTCGAATCGATCACCCCGGCCATGGGTGCCGGCGCTGATCTGGCGATCAAGGAAATCAACGACTCCGGCAAGTTCACGCTGGGCACCGTTACGGCCGTGCGCGGCGATTCGACCTGCATCGACGCGGCTGCGGCGACTGCGGCGGCGGAACGTCTGATCACCGCCGATGGCGTGGCCGGCATCGTCGGTGGCGACTGCTCGGGTGTGACCGGGGCCGTGCTGCAGAACGTGGCGCGTCCGAACGGGATCGGCATGATCTCGCCCTCGGCCACCTCGCCCGCTCTGTCGACCGCCGAAGATGACGGCCTGTTCTTCCGCACCGCACCGTCGGATGCGCGCCAGGGCGAAATCATGGCCGACATCCTGACGGAAAAGGGCATCAAGTCCGTTGCGGTGACATATACCAACAACGACTACGGCAAAGGTCTGGCCGACAGCTTCGGCGCGGCTTTCGCAGCCAAAGGCGGCACCGTCACCATCTCGGCCCCGCATGAAGACGGCAAGGCCGACTATTCGGCAGAAGTTGCCTCGCTCGCCTCGGCTGGCGGCGAAATGCTGGTCGTGGCCGGCTATGTCGATCAGGGCGGCAAGGGCGTGATTCAGGCCTCGCTCGACTCGGGCGCGTTCGAGACCTTCTACCTCGTGGACGGCATGTACGGCGAAGCGCTGATCGAAGCGATCGGCGAGCCGCTGAACGGCTCCTTCGGCGCGGTGCCGGGCACCGATTCCGAAGGCGCGGCCAAGTTCCAGGAAATGGCAACGGCTGCGGGCTTTGACGGCACCTCGGCCTTCTCGCCGGAATCCTACGATGCCGCAGCGCTGATCCTGATGTCGATGGCGGCAGCCAATTCGACCACGTCCACGGACTGGACCACCAAGGTGATGGATATCGCCAATGCACCGGGCGAGCCGATCCTGCCGGGTGAACTGGGCAAGGCGCTGGAGCTGATCGCAGCGGGCACCGATATCGACTATATCGGCGCAACGGCTGTGGAACTGGTGGGCGCGGGCGAATCCGCCGGCAACTACCGCGAATACTCGATCACCGATGGTGCCATCACCACGGTCGGGTTCCGTTGATCCGCCTTTACTCTTGACCTCAAGGCACGGCCCGGGCAAACGCCCGGGCCGTTGCCATAAGCAAACGTCCCGCGACGCCGCCCATCAAAGGGCGGACGGAAATGACGGGATACAGGGGAACACAGATGATCGTTGTCGAAGACCTGCACAGGCATTTCGGCGGCTTTAGGGCCGTTGACGGGGCCTCGCTGGAGATAAAGACCGGCTCCATCACCGGGCTGATCGGCCCCAATGGTGCGGGCAAGACCACCCTTTTCAATGTCATCGCTGGACGCCTGCCGCCCACATCGGGCCAGGTGCTGATGGATGGCGAAGATATCACCGGCCTGCCGCCGCATGAGCTGTTTCACAAGGGCCTGCTGCGCACCTTCCAGATCGCGCATGAATTCGGGTCGATGACCTGTCTGGAAAATCTGATGATGGTTCCGGCGCGGCAAAAGGGTGAAACCCTGATGAACGCCTGGTTCAACCGCCGCGCCGTGGCCGCCGAAGAGGCCGCGATCCGCAAGAAGGCACTCGATGTGCTGGATTTCCTCACGATCAGCCATCTGGCCGATCAGAAGGCCAGCCAGATCTCCGGCGGGCAGAAGAAACTGCTGGAATTGGGCCGGACCATGATGGTCGACGCCAAGATCGTGTTCCTTGATGAGGTGGGCGCGGGCGTGAACCGCACGCTTCTGAACACGATCGGCGATGCCATCGTGCGGCTGAACAAGGAACGCGGCTATACCTTCTGTGTGATCGAACACGACATGGATTTCATCGGCCGCCTGTGCAACCCGGTCATCTGTATGGCTGAAGGCAAGGTGCTGGCGCAGGGGACGGTGGACGAAGTCAAGAATGACGAGCGGGTGATCGAGGCCTATCTCGGCACCGGCCTGAAGAACAAGGTGAAGGAGGAGGCGGCCCATGCGTGACGCCCCCAAGAAAGACCGCCCATCCGGGGCCAACGAATTTTCTGCGAAAATTCAGGCCCCAGCTGCGGACAGACTGCTGAATTTTCGCAGAAAATTCGTTGCAGTCAGGAGTGCCGCCCATGGCTGAGCCCTTTCTGATCGGCGAGGCGATGACCGGCGGCTATGGCGGGGCGGATATCCTGCACGCCTGCACCATCGCGGTTGAAAGAGGCCAGATTGCCGTGATCGTCGGCCCTAATGGCGCGGGCAAGTCCACTGCTATGAAAGCGGTCTTCGGCATGCTGAAGCTGCGGTCGGGCCATGTGAAACTGGCGGGAGAGGATATCACCGCCTTGTCGCCCCAGGCGCGCGTGGGCAAAGGAATGGGCTTCGTGCCCCAAACCCACAACATCTTCACCTCCATGACGGTTGAGGAAAACCTCGAGATGGGGGCCTTCATCCGCACCGATGATTTCCGCGATACGCTGGCGCAGGTCTATGACCTGTTCCCCATCCTGAAGCAAAAGCGGTTGCAGCCTGCAGGCGAACTGTCGGGCGGGCAGCGCCAACAGGTCGCCGTGGGCCGCGCGCTGATGACCAAGCCCAAGGTTCTGATGCTGGATGAACCCACCGCAGGCGTCAGCCCCATCGTGATGGACGAACTGTTCGACCGAATCATCGAGGTGGCGCGCACCGGCATCTCGATCCTGATGGTCGAGCAGAATGCCCGTCAGGCGCTTGAGATCGCCGACAAGGGTTATGTGCTGGTTCAAGGTGCCAACCGTTTCACCGACACCGGGGCCGCGCTGCTGGCCGACCCGGAGGTCCGCCGTTCCTTCCTGGGGGGTTGAGGCATGGATATCCTGAACGCCCTGATCGTTTTCCTGAACTTCGTCTTTGTCCCCGGTTT
>PNND01000089.1 GCA_013824045.1 Rhodobacter sp.
CCTCGCCGCCCGCCATTGCACCCGGCTCATCATGCTGGAAACCGGTCGCATCGCTGCCGATGGCCCGCCCCGCGACGTGCTCTCCGACGCACTCCTTGACCGCGTCTTTGGCGTGCAGGGCTTTCACGCCGAAACCCCGCAGGGCCATATCTTCCAACCCCTTTCGGTCACAAGATGATCCGCGCCACCCTCACCCGTCCCTGGCTCATCGCCGACCTTCCCCGCCCCATGCGCGTGCTCAGCTGGGCGCCGCATCGCCCTGGCTACACCACCGCCCGCGCCGTGGCGTGGCGTGAGGTGAAAAACGCTGACCTCCCCCGCGATTTCGATGTGGAAAGCTGGTTCGCCCGCGAAATGCAGGCATGGCCCGATGCCGTGGGCATGCTCACCTCGCGCGATATCGGCACCTACCACTTGGCCGAAGCAACAGTCGACGGCATCACCGCCACCTGCCTCGCCACCGTGGGCCTGTCGAATGCGGAATCCGTGGGCACCCGCCGCCCCTATCACACGGCCGATTGGGGCACGATCAACCTCTGCACCGCCGTCGACGCTGCCCTGACGGAAACCGCGCAGTTGGAGGCGCTCTCCATCGCCGTGCAGGCCCGCACCGCCGCCGTGATGGAGGCGGGCCTCACCCTGCCCACCGGCACCGCCACCGGAACCGGCACCGATTGCGCGGCGCTGGCCTGCGATCCGGGCGACATGCGCTATGCTGGCATGCACACCGCGATAGGCGAGGCCGTGGGGGCCGCCACCCGCCGCGCCATCTCCGCCGCCGCCGCCGACTGGCAGGTCTGGCGCAAGGCCGAAGAACAGCGCAGGGCCAGAAAATGACCTATAGCCGCATCGTCTGCCTGACCGAGGAAACCGTCGAAACCCTCTATCTGCTGGGCCAAGAACACCGCATCGTCGGTGTCACCGGTTACGCCGTCCGCCCGGCACGCGTGCGCCGCGAAAAGCCCCGCGTCGGTGCCTTCACCTCCGCCGATATCCCGAAAATCCTCGACTTGAACCCCGACCTCGTCCTCACCTTCTCGGATCTTCAGGCCCCCATCGTGGCCGACCTGATCCGCGCGGGCGTCGAGGTTCACGCCTTTAACCAGCGCGACGTGGCAGGCATCCTGCGCATGATCCGCACCTGCGGGATGCTCACGGGCGTGCCGGACGCCGCGGAGTCCCTCGCCAAAAGCTACGAAGATCGCCTGCAATCCATCGCCGCCGTCCCCCGCCCCAACCGCCCGAAAGTGCTGTTCGAGGAATGGGATGAACCCCTCATCTCCGGCATCGGCTGGGTGTCTGAGCTGATCCAGATCGCGGGTGGTCAGGACGCTTTCCCCGAACTGGCCAGCCAAAAGGCCGCCAAGGACCGCATCCTTCTGCCCGATCAGGTGATCCCCCGCGCTCCGGATGTGATCCTCGCCTCATGGTGCGGCAAAAAGGTCGTCCACGCCCGCATCATGGCCCGCCCCGGCTGGGACAGCATCCCCGCCATCCGCAACAACCGCATCCATGAAATCAAATCGCCCCTCATCCTGCAGCCCGGCCCCGCCGCGCTGACCGATGGGCTGGATGCCATCCTCACTGCGCTCTGGGGCGACACATCACTCTGACAACGCAATCTCCTCGCGAAACGTCCCATCGCGCCCGTAAACCAGCACCTGCCCGTCGGTCGTCACCACCAGCACGAAATCCGCCCCCACCGTCACCGCCTCAGCCTTCGCCCCCTCAGGCAGTCAGGCTCTCGGGCAGCACCGGCCCCGCCCCGCTCGGCATCCGGGTGACAAGCAGCCCGACGATGGTTATGACACCCACGATCATCGTGACCATCAAGACGATGACCAGCCATTTGAGGAATTTCAGGCTGGGCGGAAGCTCACCGTGATCAGGGGTATCGTCCATGCCAGACCTTTCGCCAGACCTATCCGAAGAGGGCGCAAATGCCCTTATCATCACCATCGGGCCAAACCCGCCCGACCGCCTTGATAAGGCCCTCGTGCGCGAGGTGCCAGAGGAAGCGGCGCTGTCCCGCTCGCGCCTCATGAAGATGATCGCCGAAGGGGCCGTCCTCAAGGACGGTGCGCCCGTCACCGACCCGAAAACCCGCGTCACCGAAGGCGACAGCTTCACCCTCATCCTCGCCCCGGCCGAGGATTACGATGCTCAGCCCGAAGCCATCCCCCTGACCGTGGTCTATGAAGATGACGATCTCATCGTCATCGACAAACCCGCCGGCATGGTCGTCCATCCCGCCCCGGGCTCGCCCTCCGGCACGCTGGTCAACGCGCTTCTGCACCATTGCGGCGACACGCTCTCTGGTATCGGCGGCGAAAAACGCCCCGGCATCGTCCACCGCATCGACAAGGATACGACCGGCCTCCTCGTGGTCGCCAAATCCGACCGCGCCCATCACGGGCTGGCCAAACAGTTCGAAGATCACTCCGTCAACCGCCATTACATCGCCCTTGTCCACGGCGTGCCGGATGGCGCCGATCCCCGCCTGCGCGGCACCCGTGGCGTCAGCTTTGAATCCGGTGGCATCGTCCGCATCGCCACCGCCCTTGCCCGCCACAAGACCGACCGCCAGCGTCAGGCCGTGGTCTGGGATGGGGCCGGTCGCCACGCCATCACCCGCGCAAGGGTGGTCGAAGCCTTCGGCCATACCGCCGCCGCGCTGGTGGATTGCTGGCTGGAAACCGGCCGCACCCACCAGATCCGGGTGCATATGTCCTATGCGGGCCACGCCCTGCTGGGCGATCAAACCTATGGCGGCCGCCGCCGCCTTGCCCCCAAACTCGTAGGCGACAAGGCCGCCGAGGCGGGCAACATCTTCCCGCGTCAGGCGCTTCACGCCGCCACGCTGGGCTTTGTCCATCCAGTTTCCGGCAAAGAACTCAGCTTCGAAAGCCCCTTGCCGCCCGACATGGCCGCCCTTGTCGAAACCCTGCGCGCGGCGCACTGATCTGCTGAAACAATCCCTGACATGTGCGTGACAGCACGCAAACGCGTCTTTAACAAAGACGGAACCGTTCCCAACTATCGTACAAAGAAACGGCGACTTGCATTCTGCACCGCCGATAACCAGTTTGTCGCGTCCGGGGGCTTCATCAAGACCCGGGCCACAGTTTAGGGGGCACGACATGAGCACCTACCAAAACCTTCCCGCACCCAGCCCGGAACAGGGCCTGAACCGCTATCTGCAGGAAATTCGCAAATTTCCGCTGCTGGAACCGGAACAGGAATACATGCTGGCCAAGCGCTGGGTGGATCATCAGGATGCCGGCGCCGCGCACCAGATGGTTACCAGCCACCTCCGTCTCGCCGCCAAGATCGCGATGGGCTATCGCGGCTACGGCCTGCCGCAGGCCGAAGTGATCTCCGAAGCGAATGTCGGCCTGATGCAGGCGGTCAAGCGGTTCGATCCCGAAAAGGGCTTCCGCCTTGCCACCTATGCCATGTGGTGGATCCGCGCCTCGATCCAGGAATACATCCTGCGGTCGTGGAGCCTTGTGAAACTCGGCACGACCTCGGCCCAGAAAAAGCTGTTCTTCAACCTGCGCAAGGCCAAGGCCAAGGTCGGCGCGCTGGAAGAGGGCGACCTGCGCCCCGAAAACGTGGCCCAGATCGCCAAGGATCTGTCCGTGACCGAGGATGAGGTCATCGACATGAACCGTCGCCTCTCCGGCTCGGACGCCTCGCTGAACGCCACGGTCGGTTCCGATGGCGAAGGGGCCACGCAATGGCAGGATTGGCTGGAAGACGAAGACAGCGATCAGGCCGATGCCTATGCCGAACGCGATGAGCTTGACGCCCGCCGCGCCATGCTGGTGCAGGCCATGTCCGTTCTGAACGACCGTGAGAAGGACATTCTCATGCAGCGCCGTCTGGCCGATACGCCTGTCACGCTGGAAGAACTGTCCGAAAG
>PNND01000148.1 GCA_013824045.1 Rhodobacter sp.
GAGGCGGTGGAGGAAGCCGTGGTCAACGCCCTTGTCGCGGGCGAAGATGTGGCGACGGTGAAACCGCCCGGCCTGACAGTCCGCGCCATCGACACAGACCGCCTGCGAAGCCTGTTTCAGCCCAGCGCGTAGCCCGATCCGCGCACCGTGCGGACGGGATCGGCATCGCCATGCACGCAGAGCGCCTTGCGCAACCGGCCGACATGCACGTCGACCGTGCGGGTATCGACATAGATGTCGCGCCCCCAAACCCGATCCAGCAACTGCTCGCGCGACCAGACACGGCCGGGCTTTTCCATGAAGGCGGTCAGCAGGCGAAACTCGGTCGGGCCGAGCTTCAGCACCTTTTCCCCGCGAAAGACGCGGTGGGTTTCGGTGTCCAGACGGATATCTTCAAACTCCAGCACCACGCCCATCGTTGATGGGCGCACGCGGCGGATCTGCGCCCGCGCGCGGGCCATCAGTTCCACCATCGAATAGGGCTTGATCACATAGTCATCCGCCCCGGTTTCCAGACCGCGCACGCGATCCACCTCATCGGCGCGGGCCGACAGCATGATCACCGGGATCGACCGGGTTTCGGGCCGCATCTTCAGGCGGCGGCAAACCTCGATCCCCGAAACCTTGGGCATCATCCAATCAAGGATGATCATGTCGGGGTGATCTTCATCCACCAGAAGCAGCGCGTCTTCGCCGTTGTCGGCTTGGATCACATCAAAGCCTTCGGCTTCAAGGTTGTAGGCAAGAACCTCACGCTGGGCGAACTCGTCCTCTACCAACAGAACCTTGGGCTGATGCACCATTGCGCGCTCCATTTTTATCGGCCTGCTGCCGGCTCGGCACCGCTGAGCATTTCGGCCTTGGGGCGTTCGTCGCCGGGCATGGCGCCGGTGGCCAGATAGATCACCTGTTCGGCGATGGATGTTGCATGATCGCCCACGCGTTCGATGTTCTTGGCGATGAAATGCAGATGCATCGCCGCGCTGATGTTGCGCGGGTCTTCCATCATATGGGTCAGCAATTCGCGGAACATGGAATTGTACATCTGATCCACTTCCTTGTCGCGGGTGCGCACGTCCTGCGCCACCGCCACATCATGGGCGATATAGGCATCCAGCGCTTCTTTCAGCCGCAACACCACCGTCCGTGCCATCCGCAGGATCGACGCCGAGGTGCCCCCCAGCGGTGACATGTTCGACAGAAGGAGCGACCGCTTCGCTAGGTTCTTGGCATAGTCGCCGCAGCGTTCCAGCGCGGCGGCAATCCGCATCACCGAAAGCACGGTGCGCAGATCGCCCGCCGTGGGCGAGCGCAGCGCCAGAAGGCGGGCGCATTCTTCGTTGATCTGTTCTTCCAGCGCATCGATGGCCTTGTCGCCCTGCTGCACCTTCTGGGCCAATGCCTCGTCGCGGGTTTCAAGCGCCTCGGCGGCATCAAGCAGGGCCTGTTCCACCAGCCCGCCCATGCGCAGGACATAGGCCTGAACCGCCTCAAGATCGCGGTCAAAGGCCGACAGGATATGGGGTTCCTTCATCACGCGTGTCCTTTTCTCAGCCGATCCGGCCGGTGATATAGGCTTCGGTTCTGGGGTCTTTCGGCGTGGTGAAGATCTGCCCCGTCTCGCCGTACTCGACGAGGTTGCCCAGATGGAAGAAGGCCGTCTTCTGGCTGACGCGGGCGGCCTGCTGCATGGAATGGGTGACGATCACCACGGAAAACTGCGACCGCAGTTCATCGATCAATTCCTCCACCTGCGCGGTGGCGATAGGGTCCAGCGCGGAACAGGGTTCGTCCATGAGCAGCACTTCGGGGCTGGTGGCGATGGCGCGCGCGATGCACAGGCGCTGCTGCTGCCCGCCCGAAAGCCCGGTGCCGGACGCATCCAGCCGATCCTTCACCTCGTTCCACAGGGCGGCCTTTTTCAGGCTGCTTTCGACGATGGCATCCAGTTCCGCCTTGCCGCGCGCCAGACCATGGATCTTGGGGCCATAGGCGACGTTGTCATAGATCGATTTGGGGAAGGGGTTGGGCTTCTGGAACACCATGCCCACCTTGGCGCGCAACTGCACCGGATCGACGCGCGGATCATAGATATCCTGCCCGTCCAGCGTGATCTTGCCCGACACGCGGGCGCTGGCCACCGTGTCATTCATCCGGTTCAGACAGCGCAGGAAGGTGGATTTGCCACAGCCCGACGGGCCGATGAAGGCCGTAACCGTGCGGTCGAGGATGGTCACATCCACATCCTTCAGCGCGTGCTTTTCGCCGTAGTGAACCTGCACGCCCTTTGCTTCGATCTTGGCTTGAAGCTGCGTCACGTCTCTCTCCACCAGTCGCATGTCGTCCATCATAGCACCTTCTTACCAGCGGCGTTCAAAGCGCCGGCGCAGCAGGATCGCCGCGACGTTCATGATCACAAGAAACACCAGCAGCACGATGATCGCGCCCGAGGACCGTTCGATGAAAGCCGGGTCCGACCGCGACGCCCAGGAATAGACCTGCACCGGCAGCGCGGTGGCCGGGTCCATCACCCCGCCTTCAAGCGGGCCGGCGGGATAGTTCGTCACAAAGGCCACCATCCCGATCAGCAAGAGCGGCGCGGTTTCCCCCAGCGCCGAAGCCAGCCCAAGGATTGTGCCCGTCATGATGCCCGGCATGGCCAAGGGCAACACATGGTGGAACACCACCTGCATCTTGGACGCCCCCACCCCCATCGCCGCATCGCGGATCGACGGCGGCACAGCGCGGATCGCCGCCCGCGTGGCGATGATGATCGTGGGCAGCGTCATCAGCGAAATCACCAGCGCCCCCACAAGGCTGGAGGATTGCGGCAGACCCATGAAGTTGATGAAGATCGCAAGGCCAAGGATACCGAACACGATCGACGGCACGGCGGCGAGGTTGGAGATGTTCACCTCGATCAGATCCGTCAGCCGGTTCTTCGGCGCAAACTCTTCAAGATAGATCGATGCCGCCACACCCACCGGCACGGTGAACAGCGCCACCATCACCATCATATACAGCGACCCGATGATCGCCACGCCCAGCCCCGATGCCTCGGGCCGCAGGTCCGATGCATCCGGCCCGGTCAGAAAGCCCCAGTTGAACGGCATGGTCAGCAGGCCCGCCGCCACCAGATTGTCGGCAAGGTCCAATTGCTCGGGCGTCACGTTGGTGTCGCGCTCCGCCGTCTCACGCGTCACACGGCCCTTGAGGTATCCGTCGATCCGCCCTGTGGCATAGACCGACACCTCGACCACCTGCCCGACAAGCGACGGGTCGGCCAGCACCATGTCACGCAACCGGGCCGGGCCGTCATCCGACAGCATGTCGACCAGATCCTTTTCGGGCACCCCGGCCGTATCGATTCCCTCTGCCGCCAGATGCGCGACAAAGCCCTGCGCCAGCAGCCGCTTGTAGCCGATGGTGGTGACCTTCGCCATTTCCTCGGGGTTGCGGTTGCCCGCCTTATCAACAATCGCCGCATCCACCGTCAGGGGGAAGCTGATCGTCGCCTGCCGGAAGGCCGACACGCCGTCCATCAGGATCGTGGCCAGCATGAAGAACAGCGTCGACAGGCTCAACACGATGGCCCCGATGCCATAGGCCTTCATCCGCCATTCGCGTGCGTTGCGCGCGCGTGTCCGTGCGCTGCCCGCCAAAAGGGAGCTTTCCTTTCCCGCCGGACGGATGTCCGGCCCGCCTGCCGACATGTCGGTCATTCGTATTGCTCCCGGTATTTGCGCACGATCCACAGCGCAAAGATGTTCAGGCACAGGGTGATAACGAAGAGCGAAATCCCCAGCGCAAAGGCCACCAGCGTTTCGGGCGAGTTGAATTCGGTATCCCCGGTCAACTGGCTCACGATCTTCACGGTGATCGTGGTCATCGCCTCGAACGGGTTCAGGTCCAGTTTGGCCGCAGC
>PNND01000443.1 GCA_013824045.1 Rhodobacter sp.
GACGGGCAGGCGGTGATCTTCAAGATGGAGAGCCACAACCACCCCAGCTATATCGAACCGCATCAGGGTGCGGCGACGGGTGTGGGCGGCATCCTGCGCGATGTGTTCACCATGGGTGCGCGCCCCATCGCGGCGATGAATGCGCTGTCCTTTGGCCTGCCGTCGCATCCAAAGACCAGCCATCTGGTCAAGGGCGTGGTCGAGGGGATCGGGGCCTATGGCAATGCCTTTGGCGTGCCGACCGTGGGCGGCGAGGTTCGGTTTCACGCCTCCTATAACGGGAACTGTCTGGTGAACGCCTTTGCCGCCGGTTTGGCGGATGCGGACAAGATCTTCTATTCAGTGGCAAGCGGCGTGGGGATGCCCGTCGTCTATCTGGGGGCCAAGACGGGGCGCGATGGTGTGGGCGGGGCCACGATGGCCAGCGCCGAGTTTGACGACACGATCGAGGAGAAGCGCCCGACCGTGCAGGTGGGCGACCCCTTCACCGAAAAGCGGCTGCTGGAGGCGTGCCTAGAGCTGATGGCCAGTGGCGCGGTGATTTCCATTCAGGATATGGGCGCGGCGGGGCTGACCTGTTCTGCAGTAGAGATGGGCGACAAGGGCGGTTTGGGGATCAAGCTGCAACTGGATGACGTGCCCCAGCGCGAGACGGGCATGACGGCCTATGAGATGATGCTGTCAGAATCCCAGGAGCGGATGCTGATGGTGCTGAAGCCCGAGATGGAGGCCGAGGCGCGGGCGATTTTCGTGAAATGGGATCTGGATTTTGCCATCGTGGGCGAGACGATCCCCGAGGACCGCTTCCTGATCCTGCATGGCAATGAGGTGAAGGCGGATCTGCCGCTGTCGAAACTGTCTTCCAGCGCGCCGGAATATGACCGGCCTTGGGTGGAGACGCCGAAGGCGGCTCCGCTGGGGGACGTGCCTGCGATTGCGCCGATGGCGGGCTTGCGGGCACTGATCGGGTCGCCGTCCTATGCGCACAAGGCATGGGTCTGGGAGCAGTATGACAGCCAGGTGGGGGCAGATACGGTGGTGACGCCGGGCCTGCCTGCGGGCGTGGTGCGGGTGCATGGCACGGGCAAGGCGCTGGCATTCACCAGTGATGTGACGCCACGCTATGTGAAGGCCAACCCGTTCGAGGGGGGCAAGCAGGCGGTGGCGGAAGCCTATCGCAACCTTTGTGCGGTGGGGGCGAAGCCCTTGGCCACGACCGACAACCTGAACTTCGGCAACCCCGAAAAGCCCGAGATCATGGGGCAGATGGTCGGCGCGATCAAAGGGATCGGCGCGGCCGTGGCGGCGCTGGATATGCCCATCGTTTCTGGCAACGTGTCGCTTTACAATGAAACCGACGGCAAGGGCATTCTGCCGACGCCCACGATCGGGGCGGTGGGCATTCTTGCTTCGCTGGATGAGGTGATCGCGGGGCGGCCTGTGGCGGGCGATGCAGCGGTGCTGATCGGGGCGGCTGGCGCGCATCTGGGGCAATCGGCGGTGCTGGCAGAGATGTTCGGGATCGAGGCGGGGGATGCTCCAACCGTCGATCTGGCGGCAGAGCGGGCGGCGGGCGAGTTCGTGCGCGCAAACCGCAAGGCGATCCGGGCCTGTTCGGACCTTGGCGATGGCGGGCTGGCGCTGGCGGCGTTCGAGATGGCCGAAGGGGCGGGCTTGGGCGTGGCGCTGGACAACGGTGAGGCCGGGTTCCTGTTTGGTGAGGATCAGGCGCGTTACCTTGTGGCCACCGACAAGGCGGAGGCGCTGATCGCGGCGGGCAAGGCGGCGGGGGTTCCCGTGACCGTGGCGGGCCGGTTCGGCGGTGACGTGGTGGCATTTGGCGGCGAGGCGGCACCGCTGGCAGAATTGTCGGCGCTGTATCGGTCGGCCTTTGCCAAGGCGGTTGCCTGATGTTGCGGCGGGCGACTGACGGGGAAATCCCTGCGGTCGCCGCGCTCATTGCGGCCTATCCGATGCAGTTGCTGGCGCAATCCGAGGGCTGGTTGCGCGAGATTGCCGCCGACGATGGCGGAGCAGTCCTGATCTGGGACCGGGGCGGGATCGACGGGGTGGCTGTGCTGCACTGGGCCTATCCGGGGGTGGTTTACCTGATGAACCTTGGTGTTGCCCGGCCCGGATGCGGCGAGGGGCGGGAGTTTCTTGACGCCGTGCAGGCCCATGTCTTTGGCAGCATGGGCGCGCATCGGATGTTCTGCGACATCGCCTTTGACAATGCGCCCGCGCTGGCGGCCTTTGCGAAAGCGGGTTTCGTGCAGGAGGGGACGATGCGGGAATGCTGGGACCGTGGGGCGGGTATATGGGTGGATTGCCACGCCTTCGGGATGCTGGCGCGGGAATGGCGGGCGCGCGGATGAGCCTGCGCCCTGCCCTGCCCGGTGATTTCGCCTTTATCCGGTCGCTGGCGCAGCGGCCTGATTATGCCATCTACATCACCGATGAGGATGAGGCGCGGCTGTCGTTTTATTCGACCGATGCCAAGCATCGGTTGCTGATCTGGGAACAGGATGGCGCGCGAGCGGGCTATGCGCTGTTTGCCGACGTGGGTGAGCCTTCGGGCGCGGTGGAGTTGCGGCGGCTGGCGCTGGATGTGGCGGGCGGCGGGCGGGGATTGGGGTTCGTGCGGGCGCTGACCGACTACGGGTTCTCCGAACTTGGCGCGCGACGGGTCTGGCTGGATGCGAGCGGCGAGAATCTGCGGGCTCAGAAGATCTATGCCCGCGCGGGGTATCAGCTGGAGGGGCGGCTGCGGCAGCACTGGTATCGCCCGATGCTGGGGCGGACGGTGGATTTGATGTTGTATGGTATTCTGCGCGAGGAATGGATGGCCGCGCGGGGCCTTGCAGCCCCTGCCCTCTAGGCATACATCTTTCGCTGACAGACCGAGGATGCACTATGGCGATCACTGCACGCGATATCGAGAACCTGATCCGGGAAAGCTTTCCGGCCGCGAAGATCACGGTTGAGGGCGACGATGGGCAGCATTTCTCGGCCGAAGTGATCGATGCCAGCTTCAAGGGCATGAACCGGGTGCAGCAGCAGCGGGCGGTCTATGCCGCGCTGAAGGGCAAGATGGATGGCGCGCATGGAGAGCTTCATGCGCTGGCGCTGACGACGAAGGCGCCGGATTGAAAGGAAAATGGACATGAGCGCGCAGGACCAGATCCGCGAAACGGTTGAGAAGAACGATGTGGTGCTGTTCATGAAGGGCACCAAGATGATGCCGCAATGCGGGTTTTCGTCCCGCGTGGCTGGGGTGCTGAACTACATGGGCGTGAGTTTTGCCGATGTGAACGTGCTGGCTGATCCGGAAATCCGGCAGGGCATCAAGGATTTCAGCGACTGGCCGACGATCCCGCAGCTATATGTGAAGGGCGAGTTTGTGGGTGGCTGTGACATCGTCACCGAGATGACGCTGTCGGGCGAACTGGATGCGCTGTTCGAAGCCAAGGGCGTGAACTTTGACAAGGACGCCGCCAACAAAATCCGCGAGGCCAATGGCTGATTGCCGTTCTTGATTGCGACGGATGGCCCGCCTCGAGCGGGCCTTTTCGTTTTCAGACCGCTGTCAAGATCACGTCGAAGGCCCGGATGATGCGGTCACGTTCATGCGCGAGGTTGGCGACGAAAGTTCCGAGTTCGGACAGCGTCAAGGTTGCAGGGACATGGGCGCGATGCGCAGTTGAACATCGCCTGCTGAAAGAAGCGGGGAAAGCGCGGCAAATGCCGGAGTTTTCATCTGTTCCGGCAAGGCCAAACCGACGGCGCGCGTATTGAGTGCGTCGAGGAGATCGGACTGAAGGATGATGACATAGTCGCCAGCAGACATCTGGTAGAGATCGAATTGCCCAGCCATCAGAACTTGCGAAACCGTGCGAGGAGCA
>PNND01000014.1 GCA_013824045.1 Rhodobacter sp.
CCCGCGCGGCCTCGGAAAAAGTGCTAGGCGTGGTCAACCCGGTGATGCCGGAAACCATGGGGGGATCGGCCGACCTGACCGGTTCCAACAACACCAAGACCGTCGACATGGGCGTGTTCACCCCCGAGGATCGCAAGGGGCGTTACGTTTACTATGGCATCCGTGAACATGGGATGGCGGCGGCGATGAACGGCATGGCGCTGCATGGCGGCGTGCGGCCCTATGGCGGCACCTTCATGTGTTTCACCGATTACGCCCGCCCGTCGATGCGCCTGTCGGCGCTGATGGGGGTGCCGGTGGTCTATGTGATGACGCATGACTCCATCGGTCTGGGCGAGGATGGGCCGACGCACCAGCCCGTGGAACATCTGGCGATCAGCCGGGCAACGCCGAATACTCTGGTGATCCGGCCTGCCGATCTGGTGGAAACGGCGGAGGCTTGGGAAGTGGCGCTGATGCAAACGTCCACGCCCACCGTTCTGGCGCTGTCGCGGCAGAACCTACCGGCGGTGCGCAAGACGCATGTGAACCAGAACCTTGTGTCCAAGGGCGCCTATGTGCTGGCCGAGGCGACGGGCAAGCGGCAGGTGATCCTGATGGCGACCGGGTCCGAGGTGGAGATCGCGCTGAAGGCGCGGGATGCGCTGGAATCGGAAGGGATCGGCACGCGGGTCGTGTCGATGCCGTCGATGGAGCTGTTTGCCCAGCAGGACGAAGCCTATCGCAAGCGCATCCTGCCCGGTGGGCCGGTGCGGGTGGCGGTTGAGGCGGGCGTGCGGATGGGCTGGGACCGCTGGTTGCTGGGTGAGCGCGGCAAGGAGGCGAAGGCCGGGTTCGTGGGCATGTCCTCCTTTGGGGCGTCCGCCCCGATTGACCGGCTTTACAAGGAGTTCGGGATCACGGCGGAGAACACCGTGGCGGTGGCGAAGTCGCTGCTCTGATCAAAAATCTTCGAAGAAGTTTGCAAATTTCTTCGAAGAAGTTTGGAAGGCCGCGCCTAGTGCGCGGCCTTCTTCTTTCCGGTGACCGCGGCGATGGAAGGGCCGATGATGCGGGTAGCGACCGGGATCAACAGAATACCAAGGATCAACCCGAAGATGCCGTCGAAGAATGCTGTGACCACCCAAGATACGGCGCCCTGCGCCGTGCCGATGGCCGCAGCGGCAGCGTCCGCCGCGTGATGGATCGTCTCATAGGGCCAGACCCAGAGATGCGTCACCTCCAGCCCGTGCACAACGATGTTTCCGCCGACCCAAAGCATGGCTGCGGTGCCGACGGTGGATAAGATCGCCATGAGCTTTGGCATTCCCTTGACCAGCCCGCGCCCGAGGGCGCGCCCTGCCCCGGTGCGGCCCGTGGCGGCCATGTGGAGGCCCACGTCATCCATCTTTACGATCAAGGCCACGGCCCCATAGACAACCACCGTGATCAAGAGGCCGACGACCGCCAGCGTGATGGCCTGCATCCAGAAGCTGGGGCTTTCGATGGTGGCCAGCGCGATGGTCATGATTTCTGCCGACAGGATGAAATCGGTCTTGATGGCCCCGGCGACCTTTTCTTCCTCAAGACGGGTGGCGTCTTTGGTGTCGAAATCGGCGGCGATCTTTTTATCAGCGTGCGGGGCAAAGGCGTGGACCACCTTTTCCGCGCCCTCGAAACAGAGATAGGCCCCGCCCAGCATAAGAAGCGGCGTGATGGCGGAAGGAAGGAAGTGATCGAGCGCCAGAAGCGCGGGCAAAAGGATAACGAGCTTGTTGCGAACAGAGCCGATGGCGATGCGCCAGATAATGGGAAGTTCGCGGTCGGCCTCGAACCCGTGGACGTATTTGGGTGTTACGGCGGCATCGTCGATCACCACACCCGCCGCTTTGACCCCCGCCTTGGTGGCGGCAGCGGCGATGTCATCGACAGAGGCGGCGGCGACCTTTGCAATAGCGGCCACGTCGTCCAGCAAGGCGAGCAAACCACTCATGCAAATCTTCCCATATATATGTGCTTTCCTGTCTATCCCGACCGGTCGCTTTTGGCAAAGGCTGCGGGATGTTAGCGCAAACCGGCAATGTTTGCGGTAACACATTGTTTTCATGTATGTTTTATGCTTTTCGCACGCTTCCAGCCGGGTTATGCCCGTGGCATTCCACGGTATGCAACAGGTTGGAGCGTTAAACATGACCATCACCATCGGCATCAACGGCTTTGGTCGCATCGGGCGCTGCACGCTGGCGCATATCGCCGAGAGCAACCGCAATGATGTGCAGGTGGTGGCGATCAATGCCACGGGGCCGATCGAGACCAATGCGCATCTGTTGAAGTATGACTCGGTTCATGGGCGCTTTCCCGGCACGGTTAAGGTCAGCGGCGGGATGCTGGATCTGGGGCGCGGGCCAATCCGGGTGATGTCGACCTACAATCCGGAAGAACTGGACTGGGACGGTGTGGATGTGGTGCTGGAATGCACCGGCAATTTCAATGAGCGCGACAAGGCAGCGGTCCATCTGGGGCGCGGGGCGCGGCGGGTGCTGGTCTCGGCCCCTGCCAAGCGGGCGGACAAGACAGTGGTTTATGGCGTGAACCATCGCAGCCTGACGGCGGATCATCTGGTCGTGTCGAACGGGTCTTGCACGACGAACTGTCTGGCACCGTTGGCGAAGGTGCTGAACGACGCGATCGGGATCGAGAGCGGGATCATGACGACGATCCATTCCTATACCGGCGACCAGCCGACGCTGGATCGGCGGCACAGTGACCTCTATCGCGCGCGTTCGGCGGCAATGGCGATGATCCCCACCAGCACCGGGGCGGCAAAGGCGTTGGGCGAGGTGCTGCCGGAATTGGCGGGGAGGCTGGATGGTACCGCGATCCGGGTGCCGACGCCGAATGTCAGCGCGGTGGACCTGACCTTTGTGGCGGGCAAATCGGTGACGGTTGCCGATGTGAATGAGATCGTGCGCTCGGCGGCAGCGGGCTATATGGGGATGGTGCTGGCCTATGACCCCGAACCCAAGGTATCCATCGACTTCAATCATACGCCGCATTCGTCTATCTTCGCGCCGGACCAGACGAAGGTTGTTGGTGGGCGCACGGTGCGCGTGCTGGCATGGTATGACAACGAGTGGGGCTTCTCTTGCCGGATGGCCGATGTGGCCGGGGTGATGGGGCGGCTCCTCCACTGATCAGGAGGGGTCGTGACAGACCGTATCGCGCTTGTGCTTGGACTGTGCCTGATCGGGCTGATCGGGTTGGACATTGTCGCCAATGATGGCGAGGCGCTGCTGTTTCTGATGAGAAAGTTCTTCGTCTTTATCGAATTCTTGGCATTTTGGCGCTGACACGCCAAAGTCCGATTGAACTGTTACTGTTTCTGCGGATGTTAGCGCTATCAAATGCAGCGGATTCGCTGCCTTACCCATCGTTGGAGGAAAACCCATGACCGTCAAAGTCGCCATCAACGGATTCGGTCGGATCGGGCGAAACGTGCTGCGGGGGATTATCGAATCCGGTCGCACGGATATCGAGGTCGTGGCGATCAACGATCTGGGCCCGGTTGAGACGAATGCGCATCTGCTGCGCTTCGATTCGGTCCATGGCCGGTTTCCGGCCACTGTGACCACCGGCGATGACTGGATCGACGTGGGTCGCGGGCGGATGATGGTGACGGCGATCAAGAACCCGGCAGACCTGCCTTGGGGCCATGTCGACATCGTCATGGAATGTACGGGCATCTTCACCAGCAAGGAGAAGTGCCTGCCCCATCTGGAAAACGGCGCAAAGCGCGTGCTGATCAGCGCACCGGGCGACGGGGCGGACAAGACGATCGTCTATGGCGTGAACCATAACTCGCTGACCAAGGATGATCTGGTTGTGTCGAACGCATCCTGCACCACCAACTGCCTGTCGCC
>PNND01000183.1 GCA_013824045.1 Rhodobacter sp.
TGGCGGAGCCGAAGGGATTCGAACCCTCGAGACGGTTCCCCGCCTGCACCCTTAGCAGGGGTGTGCCTTCGACCACTCGGCCACAGCTCCGTCGATCCGTTTAGCGATGGTCTTGGGTGGGAGCAAGGGGGAAAGCGGTCGGGATGGGCGGCTTGGTTTTATAGGGGTCAGCCGCTGAAAAGAAAGTGCAGGACGTCGCCATCCTTGACCTCATAGGTCTTGCCTTCGATGCGGAACTTGCCGGCTTCCTTGGCGCCGGACTCGCCATTGCCTGCGATGTAGTCGTCATAGGCAATGGTTTCGGCCCGGATGAAGCCCTTTTCGAAATCGCCATGGATCACGCCCGCGGCCTGCGGTGCGAGGGTGCCTTTCAAAATCGTCCAGGCACGGGCCTCTTTGGGGCCGACGGTGAAATAGGTTTGCAGGTCCAGAAGTTCATAGCCCGCGCGGATCAGGCGATCGAGCCCGGCTTCGTGCAGGCCCATCTCTTCAAGGAACATCGCGGCCTCGTCTTCGGGGAGTTGAGCGAGTTCCTCTTCGATCCGGGCCGAGATCACCACCGTTCCGGCGCCCTGCGCCTTGGCCATGGCGGCGACGCGGTCGGATTGGCTGTTGCCCGAGGCGGCCTTGGCCTCTTCGACATTGCAGACGTAAAGGACGGGTTTGGCGGTCAGCAGTTGCAGCAAGCGCCAGGCGCGCTGGTCATCGGCCGCGATCTGAAGGGTGCGGGCGGGTTTGCCCTCCTCCAGCGCTTTCTGGGCAAGGGCGAGGAGGCGGTCCTGATCGGCTGAGTCCTTGTCGCCACCTTTGATCTTGCGCGCGAGGTTGGCGCGGCGGCGTTCGACGGATTCGAGATCGGCCAGCATCAGTTCGGTTTCAATCGTTTCGGCATCGGCCACGGGGTCGATCCGGCCTTCGACATGGGTGATGTCGCCATCTTCGAAGCAGCGCAGGACATGGGCGATGGCATCGCATTCGCGGATATTGGCAAGGAACTGGTTCCCCAAACCTTCGCCCTTTGACGCGCCGCGCACGAGGCCTGCGATATCAACAAAGGTCATGCGAGTGGGGATGATCTGTTTCGATGCGGCGATGGCGGCCAGCTTTTCAAGCCGCCCGTCGGGGACAGCGACTTCGCCCACGTTCGGTTCAATGGTGCAGAAGGGAAAGTTCGCAGCCTGCGCAGCAGCGGTGCGCGTCAGCGCGTTGAACAGGGTCGACTTGCCGACATTCGGCAGACCCACGATCCCCATCTTGAAACCCATGGTTCAAACCCTTTCCTGACTGTCGCAGGGCTTCTAGGGCGCGCGGCGCGGCTTCGCAAGCGAGCGGGGCGTTCCGCCGGGAAAAAGTGCAGTATGGGCGGTGAATACGGGTGCGGTGGGGCCATTGATCTTTGCCCCCCTGTCCTGCAAAACGCTGAGCACGGAGCATTTCGGGGACAGGGCCAGCCAATGACCAGAATCGACCACACGTTCGCGCGGTTGAAGCGCGAGGGCAAAAAGGCCTTTGTCAGTTATATCATGGGCGGCGATCCGGATGCGGCAACGTCGATGGCCGTGATGCAGGGGCTGCCTGCGGCGGGAGTGGACATCATCGAACTGGGGATGCCTTTCACCGATCCGATGGCGGATGGCCCGACGATCCAGTTGGCCGGGCAGCGGGCACTGGAGGCGGGCATGACGATGGATGCCGTGCTGGACATGGTGCGGACCTTCCGCAAGGGCGATGCGGTCACGCCCATCGTTCTGATGGGCTATTACAACCCGATTTATTCACGCGGGGTGGATCGGTTCCTGACCGAGGCAGTGGCCGCCGGGATTGACGGGTTGATCGTGGTCGACCTGCCGCCGGAAGAGGATGATGAGCTGTGCATCCCGGCGCAGAAGGCGGGGATCAACTTCATCCGTCTGGCCACGCCGACGACCGATGCCAAGCGCTTGCCCAAGGTCCTGCAGAACACATCCGGCTTCGTCTATTACGTTTCGATCACCGGGATCACCGGGGCGGCGGCGGCGCAGGCGGTGGACGTGGCACCCGAAGTGGCGAGGATCAAGGCGGCGACCGATCTGCCGATCATCGTGGGGTTCGGCATCACTACGCCCGATACGGCACGGGCGATTGCAGGTGTAGCGGATGGTTGTGTCGTGGGGTCGGCCATCGTGAAGGATATCGGCGCGGGCAAACCCGTGGCCGAGGTTCTGGCCAATGTTGCCGCACTTGCTGCCGGGGCGCACTCCGCCTGAGAACGGTGTCAGGCGGCGTCGGGAAAACGGCGCTGTTCGGAAAGCCGGGCGGCGAGCGAGGCCAGATCTGTCGTCAGGCCTTCTATCGAGGTTCCGGGCGCCAAGGCGGCGATGGTGGCGAGGTCCGCCTCGATTGCGGCGCGCCCTGAAAGCGCCAGGCTCCGGCCCTTCGGGGTAAGCCAGAGGCATTTGGACCGGCCATCACGGGGGTTGGGTTCCAGCCGGACCAAGCCCCGCGTTTCCAGAACCGTGACCGTGTGCGACATCGTCGTTTTGGGCCAGCCGAAGCTTTCGGCGATGCTGGCGGGGGTTTGCCCCTCGCCCTGCCAAGCCAGCCGTTCCAGCACCGTGAATTGCGGAGCATTCAATCCCTTGGGCAGCCGCGCCTCGATCAGCCGCTGTGCGGCGTGATGCGCGGCGGACAAGGCGGCAAAGAGGGATAGCGTGGGAAGCAGGGGATCGGACATGCAGAGACGGGCCTTTGCGTCATGGCGTGGAACGGCTGCAAGTTCCATGCCGCGACTGGCGTTCCGCGCAGGCGGTGAGAATGTTGGGCTGTTGAGCGGCTTGCTGCGAATGCGTGAAATTGGTAAGCAAAGGTAACCAATCCAAACAGGATGCACCGCCATGCCCGTGATCACCTGCATCGACGACCTGAAACGCCTGCACAAGCGGCGGACGCCCAAGATGTTTTTCGATTACTGCGAAAGCGGCAGCTATACCGAGCAGACCTTCCGCGAGAACACGACCGATTTCCAGAAACTGCGCCTGCGCCAGAAGGTAGCGGTCGACATGCTGGGGCGGCGCACCGACAGCACGATGATCGGGACAAAGGTTTCCATGCCTGTGGCGCTGGCGCCGGTGGGGATGACAGGCATGCAGCGCGCGGACGGGGAGATCAAGGCGGCACGGGCGGCGGAAAAGGCTGGGGTGCCGTTCACGCTGTCGACCATGTCGATCTGTTCGATTGAGGATATTGCAGAACACACCAAGGCGCCCTTCTGGTTTCAGCTTTATGTGATGAAGGATGAGGAATTCGTCGACAGCGCCATCGAACGGGCCCGCAAGGCGGGCTGCTCGGCGCTGGTGTTGACGCTGGACCTGCAGATTCTGGGGCAGCGGCACAAGGACCTGAAGAACGGGTTGTCAGCTCCGCCGCGTCTGACGCTGCGCAACATTCTGGACATGACGATCCGGCCGCAATGGGCGCTGGAGATGCTGGGAACAAAGCGGCGGACGTTCCGCAACATCGTGGGCCATGCCAAGGGGGTGGGCAATATGTCCAGCCTGATGAGTTGGACGAATGAACAGTTCGACCCGCAGCTGGACTGGGACAAGATCGCCCGCATCCGCGACAAGTGGGGGGGCAAGCTGATCCTTAAAGGCATTTTGGATGAGGAAGACGCCCGGCGCGCGGCGGATTTCGGGGCGGATGCGATCATCGTGTCGAACCATGGCGGGCGGCAGTTGGACGGGGCACTTTCGGCGATCCGGATGCTGCCGCGCATCGTGCGGGCGGTGGGTGACCGGACGGAAGTGTTCATGGACAGCGGCATCAGGTCGGGTCAGGACGTGCTGAAGGCTTTGGCACTTGGCGCGAAGGGGACGTTCATCGGGCGGGCCTATATCCACGGGCTGGGTGCCATGGGCG
>PNND01000337.1 GCA_013824045.1 Rhodobacter sp.
AGGACATAGGCAAAATCCGGCGGCAGGTGGCGGATCACGTGATCCGCCATCTCCTCTGGGCTTTGCTCGCGCCCGTGGACGAAGACACAGGTTGCCTGCGCTTTGTCCACTGCCGCGCCGAGATGGAGCGCCTTTGTCATGTTCAGAACGCGGCCTCTTCCAGACCGTGCATCAGTTCCGCGCGGCGGTGTTCGAACCATGGTGGGAAAACGAGCGACTGGCCGATGGCATCGGGGGCCTCGTCCTTGGCCCAGCCTTCCGGCACGGTCCATGCGATTTCGAACAGCGCGCCGCCGGGGCTGCGGACATACATCGACTTGAAGTAGTTGCGGTCCTTCTGTTCGGAAACATCGGTGAACCCCATGCCTTCCAGCCGGGCCTTCAGCGCGATCTGGTTCTCCTCGGTTCCGGTGTTCAAGGCCATGTGGTGCACCGTGCCGCCCGCGAGCATCCAGGTGCCTTGACGCGAGGTGCGGTCTTCGACGATTTCCACCACCGAATGGGGCCCGAGATTGTCGGGGACGGAATACATCCGGCCTTCGTCGCTGCTGGCCTCACGCTTCAGGCCCACGCCGCCTTCGACGAATTCGTTCATGGAATCGATGTCGAACACGGCGATGCCCGCGCCGTAGATGCCCTTGATCGCGGTTTGGGCGGTGGTTCCAGCGGCGTCATTCACGATGGGGGTGCGGGTGTCGCCGGGGTTTTCCACCAATTCGTGCGGGATGCCGCAGGGATGGGCGAAGAGAACGCGGGTCAGGCCGAAGCGGCTGCCCTTGATAGCGGGAATGCCGGCGGCAGTGAGCCTGTCCACCCAGTAATCCGCCGCGCCGACCGGGATCGATTGCATGATCGTGCGTGTCTGGTTGGTGCCTCGACGGCCATAGATGCCCGGCTTGCGGAAGGGAAAGGTGGTGATGATGGTCGAGGCATCGCCATGCCGCGAGCCGTAATAGAGGTGATAGACCGGGATAGTACCATCGAACAGCACCGTGCGCTTGACCGAATAGAGGCCCAGCGTCTTGGTATAGAAATCATAATCCTCCTGCGCGCCGTCGGTGGACAGGGTCAGGTGATGGTAGCCGCTGACAAGGGCCTGAACCATTTCAGTGTTCCTTTCTTGATAGACGGGTGTGTTCCAGAGACGCGGCGTCGTCTGCCCCGGCGGGGACAAGAACGAAGCACAGATCAAGCTCATGGCTTGCGCCGCCCGCTTCCGTGGGGCGAGCGCGGAAATCGGCCAGCAATTCGGGCCGGACACCGAACAGCGCATCCCGGTCGATCGCCGGATCGTGCCGGTCGAAGATATGGGTGGTCAGGGTCTGGAACCCCGGTGCCGTGACCCGGAAATGCAGATGCGCCGGGCGTTCCAGCCGGAGGCCAAGAGCCATGAGGAGGCGGCCCACTGGGCCATCCTCGGGCAGGGCATAGCCGCGCGGCTTGACGGTTTCAAAGGTGACCTGACCCGCCTCGTCCGCCGCGAGTCGGCCGCGGAGATTGAATTCGGGTTGCAGATCGGGATCCTGATTTTCATAGCGACCAAAGGCATTTGCATGCCAAACCTCCACTTGCGCCTGTGGAAGCGGGTGGCCATCTAGGCCGGTCAGGCGCAGGCGAACATGCAGGGGTTCGCCAATCCCGTCGCGCGACAGGTTCGCGCCAAGGGGCAAGTCGGGGACATCCATTCGGTAGAACGGGCCGGGGAGCGTGTTGGGCGTGGCACCTTCGGGGCGGGGGCAGTTGATATCCTCGACCCGCGTCGATACGCCGATCACATCGGCCAGCAGCACCCATTCCTGACGGCGGGCATCGGCGGTGTGGCCAACCTCTGTGAGGAAATCGATGACCACCTTCAGTTCGTCGGTGGATGGTTGAAGGTCTGCCACAAGATCGTGGACGCGGCCGACAATGGCGAGGAAGGCCGAAGCGAGGCGGGATTGGGCCTCCGGCCCCACGCGCAAGGCGAGGTCCTCAAGGACCGTATGCGCATGTTTTTCCGGCGATCCTCCGTCCATCGTCCAACGGGCCTCCCTTCCCGTTGGACTAGGGTGGACCGATTTTGACGAAAGAGGATGATTTCTGCGCCGTTCACTATACCATAACGTTATGAAGTTGAGCGAAGCACATCTCATGCAGCTTGCCGCCGTGCTGGATTCGGGCAGCATCAGCGCGGGCGCGCAGGGGTTGGGGCTGACCCAGCCTGCGGTCAGCCGGTCTTTGGCGATGCTGGAGGCGCGGATCGGCGCGCCGCTGTTCGTCAAGGGCAAGCGGCCCTTGCAGGCCACTGCGCTGGGCGCACAGCTGGCGGCGCATGGGCGGGTGATCCTGACGGCGTCGCGGCGGGCATCCGATACGGTGACTGGGTTTCTGACCGGGACCAAGGGCCTTGTCCGGGTCGGGGGCGTGCCCTTTTTCATGGATGCGATGATCAGCCGGATGGTGGCCGATTTCCAGAATCTGGAACCCGATGTCACCGTTCAGCAAAGCTATGGCAACCTGCCGGACCTGTCTTCGGCGCTGGAGAATGATCTGATCGATTTGGGCATCGTGCCGATGGGCGGGCTGGAAGCCGCGCCGGGATTTGAGTTCATCGAGATTCTGCCGGGCCGGAATATCGTATCCTGCAGGCCGGGCCACCCGCTCTTGCGCAAGCGGCGGCTGCAGCTGTCGGACTTGTCCGATTTTCCATGGGTTGCGCCACTGCCGGGGTCGCCGCTGATGTCGGACCTGCATTCGATCCTGCTGTCCAACGGCATATCCGACATCAACATCCGCTATTCCGGCGGCAGTCTGATGAGCGTGATCAACTACATGGCGGAAACCAATGCGCTGGCTGTGCTGCCCTTTTCGGTGGTCTTTGCGCAGCGCAAAGAAAACCGGATCACCGTTCTGCCGCTGGATATTCCCCAGCCCAACCGCAGCCTTGGCATCTTGCGGCGCGCGTCGGCCAACCGGTCACAGGCGGCGGACCGGCTGGCGAGTTACATCGGGACCGCGTTCGAGGAGTTGAAACACCTCATTAAGCGCCATGAGAACGCAGTGGTTTGGGGCCGGTAGGCCCCTTAGCCGCGGGAGGCGACACTGTTCTGGTAACTGTGCAGGCTGTTGATCAGGGCAGCCCCGGTGGGCACATCCTTGCGGGCGCAGAATTCGGCCCAGACGGCGGCGAAGGGCAGGTCTTTCAACTCTTCCGTCCAAAGGAGGCGGGCCGTGAAATCGAGGTTCGCCTCCACCGCTTTGAGCTTTGCCTGCGGCAGAAGAAGCGCCCGGAGCAGCGCCTTTTGCATGTTGCGCGTGCCGATGACCCAGGCCGCCGTGCGGCTGATCGTGGCGTCAAAGAAATCAAGGCCGATCCGCGTGCGGTCGAGCAGGCCCGCAAAGACCAGTTCCTGTGCCATCGCCAGCAGATCATCATTCAGAACAACCACATGGTCGCTGTCCCAGCGCATCGGGCGCGAGACGTGCAGCAAGATGTCGTGGATCGACAGGGCGACCGAGGAGAGCTTGTCGGCCACGCTTTCGGTGGGGTGGAAATGCCCCATGTCGAGGCAGAGCGCCGTTCCCTTGCGGGCGGCATAGCCCAGATAGAATTCGTGGCTGCCCACAGTGCAGGCTTCGACCCCGATGCCGAACAATTTGGACTCCACGGCATCGAGCAGCGCCGCAGGGTCATGCGCCGGGGCCAGCATCGTGTCGAGCGAGGCCCAGAGCCGCTGCCGCGCGGCCATCCGGTCCACGGGGATGTCCTTGTATCCGTCGGGCACCCAGATGTTGTTGACGCATTGGCTGCCCAGTTCCGCCCCGATCCGGGCGGCAATCTCGCGCGAGCGGCGGCCGTGTTCAATCCAGAAGTCGCGGATG
>PNND01000466.1 GCA_013824045.1 Rhodobacter sp.
AGGCTGGCCAGAACGCGCGTGGCCTTCGGCGCAAGGCGAAAGGTCAGCGCCACGCCCGCCACGCGATGGGTGAAGGGCTGGTATTGGGCAAGATGCACGGCGCGCGGCTGATCGGTCATGGAACACTCCCTTTGACCGGCAAGCTATGAAGCAGGGCGGGCGAAGGCAAGGCGCGCAGAACGGGCGTCTCAGGCCAGCGGCAGATATAGCGTGAAGGTGGTTCCCTGCCCCGCCTGACTTTCGCAACCAATCTCGGCCCCGATCAGATCGGCCAGACGGCGGCAGATCGCCAGGCCGATCCCGGTGCCGCTGATGGTGCCGTTCTCATGGCCCAGCCTTTCAAACGGGGTGAACAGGCGCGGCTGCAGCTCGGGCGCGATCCCGATCCCTGTATCGCTGACCCGGATCGCCAGCCGCCCCTCCACCACCGCAAGCGACACGGTCACGCTCCCGCCGTCGCGATTGTATTTCACCCCATTGCCCACCAGCTGCGTGACGATCCGGCGCAGAATCTCGGCATCCGTCTTCGCCTGCGGCAGCGGCGCGTCGGGCTCTTCCAGCTTCACCGTTACCCCTTTCGGGCCGGTCGGCTCCGCCCGCGCCGCAGCCACTGCTTGGCGCAAGGGCGGCAGCACATCCTGCGGCTGCAGGCTGTGCAACACCTCGCCCTGCTCGATGCGGCTCAGCTCGATCACCCCGTCGACCAGTTGCAAAAGCTGCCACCCCGCCGCCGAAATCGCCTGCACCTGCCGCTGATCCTCGGGCGGCAGCGGCTGTGTTCTGCCTGACGAAAGCAGATCCGAATAGCCGATGATGGCATTCAAGGGCGTGCGGAATTCATGGCTCATGGCCGACAGGAAGCTCGCCTTCGCCCGGCTTGCGGCCTGCAGCTTCTCGCCCATCGTCACCAGATGATCGCCCACCGTCTGCAATTCCGCCACGGCATAACGGTGGCCGGGCGGCACGCTCCCCCCGGCAGAGATCTGGCCCATGTTGCGTTCGATCTCGGCCAGCGGTTCGGCCACCCGCGTTGACATCGCGACCGACCGCCGCCACAAAAACAGGAAAAACCCCAGATAGAACAGCACAAGGATGGCCAGCATCCCCTGACTGACCAATGCCAGTTGCTCGCGCAGCGTGGTGGCCCCGGTCAGGATGCTTTGCTCGCTGGTCAGCGTGATCAGCTTCCATTGCGGCCCCGCAATCGTGGCCCATGCGGCAATCATCGGGCGGCCCAGATCCACCATCTGCTGCCCTTCGGGCGCGGATTGCAGGGCCTCGGCCACGCTGAACAACTCGGCCCGGCGATAGAGGTTGAAACTGTCGGGCTTGAACGTGTCCTGCAGGATCGCTTGGCTGTAGCTGTGCTCGATCAGCGCGGTCACCCCCAGATCGCGCTCTCCCGCCGGGGGCAGCGCAAGGATGGTGCCATCCCGGCTGACAAGGATCGCATAGCCATCGCCTTTCAGGTCGATGTCCAGAACATCCTCGACGATGCTGCCGATGGTGACATCAATGCCCACCACGGCCTCCAGCTTGGACGCATCCACCTCGCCATAGACAGGGGCAATGGCCGACACCATCCAGCCCGCCCCGGCCGGATCAAGATAACTGTCGGTCCAGACCACCCCGCGCTTTGGGTTATGAACCGCATCCGCCTCGTAATAGAAATTGTAGCTGGGGATATCCATCTTCGGGGGATAGATCGCCAGCACATCGAACCACGGATAGATCCGGTTCAGGCTGTCATGCGTGTTCACATAGACCTGCTGGATCAGCGGATCGCTCTCCGTGATCGACTTCATCAACGGATCAAGCCGCGCCGTGCGCCAGACCTTGTCCTGTTCGGCTGGCCCCACGGGAACGATCCCGCTGTAGAACACCGCCGATCCGCCGGTGTCTTCAGTGCTATAGAACACCCCATCAGGCGAATAGACGTGGCGGGCCTTCTCGGCGGCGCTCACATCGGTGGCGGGCGTCGCCAGCGCCTGCGCCGTTTCCCCGGCATAGATGCGCGTCAGCGCGGCTATCGTCTCAAGCCGTCGCGCGATGACGTCGGCCTCGCGGCGCGAAGCGGTTCGCAGCGCCTCGGTCGATATCTCGGTGATTGCGGTGGCACTGCGGTCATAGACCACCCGGCTCGTGCCCCAATACAGCGCCACGAAGGTCAGCTCGATCACCAGTAGCGGCACCAGCGCCGCCCTCAGATAGGATCGCCACAGCCACGTCTTCAGCAACGGTGGTCCGCGCTTCGCCGTGCTGTCTGCATCTTGCATGGTACCAACACGCTCCGAAGACGCCATTTCTCAATAAAACAACGGCAACAGGCACGCCGCCTTGCTCTATGATGGCCAAAACGCGGAAAGTGTCGCATTGTCGCCGGCAGGTGCACACCTATACTTCCGGATAGGTCTGCATCCCGGCTTTTCCCCACAGGGGGGCTTTACGAATCTGCCGCTCCGGCTAGATGTATGTTCCATGAATGTTCTCATCTGGTTCAAACGCGACCTGCGCCTTCAGGACCACCCGGCCCTCGCCTCCGCCGCCGCCACGGGGGCGGTGCTGCCGCTCTACATCGTGGAACCCGAACTGTGGCGCCAGACCGATGCCTCGGCACGGCAATGGGATTTCATCGCCGACTCGCTGGCCGATCTGCGCGGCGCCTTTGGCGGCCTCGGCGCGCCCCTTGTGGTGCGCATGGGTGACGCGGTCGAGGTGCTGGACCGGCTCTGCCGCCAGCACCACATCGCCCGCATCTTCAGCCATGAAGAAACCGGCAACCTCTGGACCTATGCCCGCGACCGCCGCGTCGCCGCCTGGGCGCGCGGGGCCGGGGTGATCTGGCACGAAGCACCACAGCAGGGCGTCATCCGCCGCCTGCCCCACCGCGACGGCTGGGCCCGGCGCCGCGATGGCTTTGTCGCCGCCCCGCAGGCCCCCGCGCCCCTCGCCCTCACGCCGGTGGCCGGGGTGGAACCGGGTGCCATTCCCACCGCCCGCGCACTGCGCCTGCCCGATGACCCCTGCGCCCACCGCCAGCAGGGCGGCCGCACGCAGGGCCTGATCCTGCTCGACAGCTTCCTCACCCAGCGCGGCGAAGGCTATCGCGCCGCAATGTCCTCGCCCGTCACCGGCGAACGCGCCTGTTCCCGCCTCTCAACCCACCTCGCCCTTGGCACGCTCTCCTCCCGCGAGGTGGTGCAGGCCGCACAGGCCCGCGCGACAGAGCGCCCCGGCGGGCGCTGGCCCGGCGCCTTGGCCAGTTTCCAAAGCCGGATGGCCTGGCGCGACCATTTCATGCAGAAACTGGAATCCGAACCCGCCATCGAAATCCGCGCCCTGCACCGCGCCGCCGATAGCCTGCGCCCGCGCGAACCCGATGCGCTTCGGCTTGCCGCATGGGAAGCGGGCGAGACGGGGATGCCCTTTCTCGACGCCTGCATGCGCTATCTGCGCGCCACAGGTTGGCTGAACTTCCGGATGCGCAGCATGGTGATGGCCGTGGCCTCCTACCACCTCTGGCTCGATTGGCGCGTAACCGGGGCCGTGCTGGCCCGCCGCTTCACCGATTACGAACCGGGCATCCACTGGCCACAGGTCCAGATGCAGGCGGGCGTCACCGGCATCAACACCATCCGCATCTACAACCCCATCAAGCAAGGCCATGATCAGGATCCCACCGGCGCCTTCACCCGCCGCTGGGTGCCGGAACTGGCCAGCGTTCCGGATGCCTTCCTGCAAGAGCCGTGGAAATGGCCCGGCGCGCGCGGCATCCTCGGTCGGCTCTATCCCGAACCCATCGTCGA
>PNND01000133.1 GCA_013824045.1 Rhodobacter sp.
CCCCCTCCGGCACAACCAGCGACAGCTGCGTCTCGCCTTCTGCAATCTCCAGCCGCCCCTGCGGATGCGCCCGCATCCATGCCGCCCGCTCGGCCTCCGTCGCGCGCACCGCAAAACGCAGCGTCAGCATGACCCGCCCCTCCCGCGCCTCGGCCATGAATTCCGGCGCCTCGGCACCATCGCGGGCAAAAACCACCGCCCCAACCCGCTCCACACCAGCACAACCCGCCGCTCGCAATGCCGCCTCCAGCCCGCTCACGCGACCAAGGCCTCGGCCTTCTTCAGGTCAACGCTCACCAACTGGCTCACGCCCTGCTCCTGCATCGTCACGCCGAACAGCCGGTCCATCCGCGCCATCGTCACCGCATGGTGGGTGATGATCAGGAACCGCGTCTCCGTCCGCCGCGCCATCTCATCCAGCAGGTCGCAGAACCGCGTCACGTTGGCATCGTCCAAGGGCGCATCCACCTCGTCCAGCACACAGATCGGGGCGGGGTTCGCAAGGAACACCCCAAAGATCAGCGCCAGCGCCGTCAGCGTCTGCTCACCCCCCGACAGCAGTGACAAGGTCGCCAGCTTCTTGCCCGGCGGCTGGCACATGATCTCCAGCCCCGCCTCCAGCGGATCATCGGATTCCACCAGCACCAGCCGCGCCTCGCCGCCGCCAAACAGATGCGTGAACAGCGTGGTGAAATTGGCATTCACCTGCTCAAACGCGGTCAGCAGCCGCTCCCGCCCCTCGCGGTTCAGGCCCGAAATCCCTGCCCGCAGCTTCTTGATCGCCTCTTCCAGATCCAGCTTCTCGGCCAAGAGCGCGTCATATTCATCCGACACCGCCTTGGCATCCTCCTCGGCACGCAGGTTCACCGCCCCCAAGGCCTCGCGCTGCCGCTTCAACCGGTTCACTTCCGCGTCCAGCGTCTCGGCATCGGGCATCTTGTCAGGGTCGGCCTTCAGCGTGTCCAGCAATTGCTGCGGCTCGCTATCCGTCTCCTCCAGTATCCGCTCTGCGGCATAGGCCACCGTCTCGCGCGCCGCATCCATCCGCGCCTCGGCCCGCGCCCGCGCCTCGCGCGCCTCGCCCGCCGCGCGCTCCGCATCCCGTTCGGCAACTGTCGCTTCACGCAGCGCCGCCTCAGCCTCGGCGAGCGCATCCGCCGCCACCCGCCGCCGCTCCTCGGCCACCGCAATCGCCTCGGCCAGTTCCTCGCGCTTGATCGCAATCTCTTCCGGCGCGGCGCTGGCCTCGGCCAGTTCCTCCTCCGTCTCGGCCTTGCGCTCGGCCAGTTCGGCGATCCGCTTCTCTGCCGTCTCCAACCGATGCTTCCAGCCCGACAGCTCCTTCACCGCCTCCTGCCGCCGTCGCACCCGCGCCTCGCCCTCGCGGCGCAGCTCATCCAGCGCCGACCGCCGCGTCAGCATGGCCAGACGCGCCGCCTCCACCGCCACCTTGGCCGCCTCCACAGCATCCCGCGCGGCGTCCAGATCGCCCAGATCGCCCATCGCCGCCTCGGCTTCGCGCAGCCGTGCCCGCGCGGCCATGGCCTCATCCTCATAGCGCGATACCGCCAGCCGCGCCGCCTCCAGCTTGCCCCCGGCAATCGACCGGTCGGCTTCCGCCCGCGCCGCAGCGCGGTTGGCCTCCGTCACCCGCCCATCCGCCGCCCGCCGCGCATCCCGCGCCAGCTGATCGGCGCGCGACAGATCCATGAGCCGCCCCTGCAAGGCCTCATGCGCCTGCCGCGCCCCTTCGGCCTTGGCGGCCACCTCCTCCAGATCGCGCTTCAACTGCACAAGCCGGTTCAACTGCTGCAACCGCAACGCTGCCGCGGATGGCGCATCCTCCGCCCCCGCGCGGAACCCGTCCCAGCGCCACAGATCGCCCTCGCGGCTCACCAGCCGCTGACCGGGCAGCAGCGCGGCCTGCAACGCCGCCCCCTGTGCCCGGTCCACCAGCCCGATCTGCCCCAGCCGCCGCGCCAGTACACCGGGTGCCTTCACATGATCCGACAGCTGCGCCACGCCTCCCGGCAACCCTTGCGGCCTGTCGTAATCCGCCAGCAGGGCCCAGCCTGACCGCCCGTCGCTGCCCACTTCCGGCGCGCGCAGATCATCGGCCAGCGCCGCCCCAAGCGCCTTCTCATACCCCGGCTCTACCTCCAGCCGATCCAGAATCTGCGTCCCCGCCGATGCCTCGCGCTCCACCAGCCGGGTCAGCGCCGCCACCTCGGCGCGCAGCGCATTGGCCTCACCCTCGGCCGATGACCGCGCCGCCCGCGCCTCGGCCTCGCGCGATTGCGTCTCGGCCCGCGCCACTTCGGCCTGTTCCAACAACGCCTCGGCCTCCTCGGCCTGCGCCATCGCCACCGCCTGCGCCTCTTCCGCCGCCTCGAATGCCTCAGCCGACAGCGCCAACGCCTCCGTCGCGCCCTCCACCGCAGCCCGCGCCGCTTCGGCCTGCCCCTCGGCCTTCTCCAGCGTGCCCCGCGTATCCGACAGCAACCGCTGCGCCGATTGGTACCGCGCCGCCAACCGCGCATTATCCTCGGTCGCCTGCGCGAGCAGCGCCTCACGGTCGCCCAGCACCGCCCCGGCTGACCGCGCCACCTCGCCCGCCTCGGCCAGCTTTTCCTCATGCCCGTCATGGGCACGCGCCAGTTGCTCGATCTCCCAATCCAGCCGCGCGATGGTCTCTCCGGCATCCCGGTTCAACCCCGCCTCGCGCTCCATGTCGCGCACCAGCTGCTCGATCCGCCCGCGCAGCGTGTCGATCATCTGCCGCGCCCGCGCTTCCTGCTCGGCCAGCCCATCCCGCTGCACCGCCAAACGTTGCAAGATGGCGCTGGCAATCGCCTCCTCCTCGCGCAGCCCCGGGAGCACATCCTCGCGCCCCTCGCGCGCCTTGCCCGCTGCCCGCGCCGCCGCCTCTGCCTGCGATGCCGCCACCAGCCGCGCGCGCAGCACCCCTTCCGCCTCGGCCCGCGCCAGTTCGGCCTCGCGCCAGCGCCGATACAAAAGCATCCCCTCTGATCGGCGTAATTCCTCGCCGATCTCGCGATAGCGCGCCGCCTGCTTGGCCTGCCGTGTCAACATCGAAAGCTGCTGCGCCAACTGCTCCAGCACATCATCCACGCGCAGCAGGTTCTGCTCGGCCCCCTGCAGCTTCAACTCCGCCTCATGCCGCCGCGCATACAGGCCCGAAATGCCCGCCGCCTCCTCCAGCACCCGCCGCCGCGCTTTCGGCTTGGCATTGATCAGTTCGGAAATCTGCCCCTGCCGCACCAGCGCCGGGGAATGGGAACCCGTGGAGGCATCTGCAAACAGCATCTGCACATCCCGCGCCCGCACATCCTTGCTGTTGGCCTTGTAGGCCGATCCCGCATCCCGCGTGATCCGCCGCACGATCTCGATCTGATCGGCCTCGTTGAACCCCGAAGGGGCCAGCCGATCCTGATTGTCGATGACAATCGCCACTTCCGCGAAATGCCGCGCGGGTCGCGTCGCGGCCCCGGCAAAGATCACATCCTCCATCCCGCCACCGCGCATCGCCGTGGGCCGGTTCTCGCCCATCACCCAGCGCAGCGCCTCCAGCAGGTTGGACTTGCCGCATCCATTCGGCCCGACCACACCCGTCAGCCCCTCATGAATCACCAGATCCGTGGGGTCGACAAAGCTCTTAAAGCCGTTCAGGCGCAGCCGGGTCAGGCGCAAGGCGGGCAATCCCTCGTGATTCCGTCAAACCCGCATCGTCCCCGCGAAGCCCACCCCCGTCAACCGCCCGAACCCCGCATATCGACAAGTC
>PNND01000289.1 GCA_013824045.1 Rhodobacter sp.
ATGGCGCTTTCGGGATTGCGGTAACGGAGTTGACGGCCATCGGGCGGCCGGAATGGCCTGCGGTGACGATGGTGGTGTTCCGCAACTATCAGTGGGGCGCGGAGAAGCGCAATTCGACGCTGTGGTATGACGACAATTTCGTGGGAACCGAGCTGGATACGCAGGTGAGCTATGCCGGGATTGCGCGGGCCTGTGGGTTGCAGGGCGTGCAGGCGAAAACGATGGAGGAGTTGCGCGACGCTTTGGCCAAGGCGGTGACGGATCAGATGGAGCATGGAAAGACCACGCTGATCGAGGCGCTGATCAATCAGGAATTGGGTGAGCCCTTCCGGCGGGATGCGATGAAGAAGCCGGTGGCGGTGGCGGGGATATCTGCCACCGATATGCGCGCGCAGGTGGTTTGATGCCGTTTGAGCTGTCCCTTCTGGGGACAGCGTGGATGGCGGCGGCGATTGTGGTTGCCGCCTTCATCCGGGGCTATTCGGGGTTCGGCTATTCCGCGATGGTCATCGCGGCGTCATCCTTGGTGATGAACCCGCTGAACATGGTGGCGGTGGTGGTGATCCTGGAAACCGCCATGTCGTTGCAGGCGGCGAAGGGCATTTCGCAAGACGTGGACTGGCGGCGGGTCTGGCTGATGCTGGCCGGGGCGGCGGTGGGCTTGCCGCTGGGGCTGTGGGCGCTGACCGGAGTGTCGGAGGATACGGCGCGGGCGGTGATATCGTCCTATGTGCTTGTGATGTGTCTGGTGTTGCTGGCCGGATGGCGGATGGCGGGCGAGGCGCGGGGGCTGTCGAACCTTGGGATGGGGGTGATTTCGGGGTTGGCCAATGCGCCGGGGATGGGGGGGCTGCCGATCGCGGCCTTTTTCGCCGCGCAGCCGATGCGGGCGGCGGTGTTCCGGGCGACGTTGATTGCTTATTTCCCGCTGCTCGACCTCTATTCTGCGCCGCTTTATTGGTATGCGGGGCTGGTGAGTTGGGACACGCTTTGGGCATCGCTGATTGCCTTGCCGCTGACGTTTCTGGGGAATTGGCTGGGGGGGCGGCATTTCCTGAACACCGATCCGCAGGAGTTCCGCCGTTTTGCCATCCTGCTTTTGGCGGGGTTGGCGGGGTTGGGGCTGGGGAAGGCGGTGCTGTTTTGACCGTGCTGGTGGTGAATGCCGGGTCATCGAGCCTGAAGGTGGCGGTGTTTGACGATGCCCTTTGCGAGGTGATGGCGGGGCGCGTGACCGAGATCGGCAGCATGGGCGCGCGGGTGGAGGCGGGGCCTTTGGTGGGCGTGCGGCCCGTGGCGGACCATGCGGCGGCGCTGGCGCTGATCCTTGAGGCGATGGAGGAGGCGGGGATTGCGGTCAGCGGGTTGACGGCGGCGGCGCATCGGGTGGTGCATGGCGGGGCCACGCTGGTGGCGCCGTGCCGGGTGACAGAGGCGGTGGTGGCGGAGGTGGAGGCCTGTGTGCCGCTGGCGCCGCTGCACAATCCGGCGAACCTGACGGCGATCCGGGCGCTGGGCGCGCTGGTGCCGGCGTTGCCGCAATATGCGAGTTTCGACACGGCCTTTCATGCGACCAATCCGGAGGTGGCGCGGCGCTATGCGCTGCCGCCGGAGGCCGAGGCGCTGGGTCTGCGGCGCTATGGGTTTCATGGGATCAGCTACGCGTCAATTGTTCGAAAAGTGCAAGAAAAGGGGTCTGACCGGCTGCCACAGCGGCTGCTTGCGTTCCATTTGGGCAATGGGGCTTCGGCCTGTGCGATCCTGAACGGGCAGTCGGTGGCGACCACGATGGGCTATTCGCCGCTGGACGGGCTAACCATGGGGACGCGGGCGGGCAGCATCGATGGGAATGCCGTTTTGAGACTGGCCGAGGTGCATGGGGTGGCGGGCGCGGTGCGGATCTTGAACCGGGAGAGTGGGCTTTTGGGCCTTGGCGGCGCGTCGGACATGCGCAGTTTGCAGCGGGCGGGAACGGTGGAGGCGCGCTTTGCGGTGGCGCATTTCTGTTACTGGGCCGTACGCCATGCGGGCAGTCTGATCGCTGCGATGGGGGGGCTGGATGCGGTGGCCTTTACCGGGGGGATTGGCGAGAATGATCGGACGGTGCGGGGGGAAATCCTTCGCGGTTTGCGCTGGGCGGGGGTAGAGTTTGATGAGGCCGCCAATGCGGGCGGCGCGGCGGTGTTGCATCAGACGGGCGCGCGTGTCGCGATCTGGACAGTTCCGGCCGAGGAAGAGCGCCAGATTGCCATGGAGGCCATGGCGGTGCGGGCGGGGGAGGCGTGATGGGACAGCCGAAGGTCGATACATCGCCGAAGGTGTCGGACGAGGTGAAAAAGACCACCTGCTACATGTGTGCCTGCCGCTGCGGGATCAACGTGCATATGACATCCGGCAAGGTGAGTTACATCGAGGGCAACCGCGATCATCCGGTGAACAAGGGGGTGCTCTGCGCCAAGGGGGCGAGCGGCATCATGCAGGTGACTGCGCCGAGCCGCTTGCGCGCGCCCTTGCGGCGGGTGGGACCGCGCGGATCGGGGGCGTTTGAGGAGATCAGCTGGGAAGAGGCGCTGGAGACGGCGGTGGCCTGGATGAAGCCGCTGCGGGAGGAGACGCCGGAGAAGCTGGCGTTTTTCACGGGGCGGGATCAATCGCAGTCTTTCACCGGGTGGTGGGCGCAGCAGTTTGGCACGCCAAACTATGCCGCGCATGGCGGGTTTTGTTCCGTCAATATGGCGGCGGCGGGGATTTACACGATTGGCGGGGCGTTCTGGGAGTTTGGGCAACCCGACTGGGCCTATACGAAGCTGTTCGTTCTGTTCGGGGTGGCCGAGGACCATGACAGCAACCCGATCAAGATCGGGATCGGCAAGCTGAAGGAGCGCGGCGCGCGCGTGGTGGGGGTGAACCCGGTGCGCACGGGCTATAACGCCGTGGCGGATGAGTGGTTCGGGATCACGCCCGGCACGGATGGGCTGCTGATCCTGTCGCTGATCCATTGCCTGTTGGCGGCCGGGAAGATCGATCTGGACTATCTGGCGCGCTGGACCAATGCGCCCTTGCTGGTGAATGAGACGGAGGGGCCGGAGAAGGGCCTGATCCTGAAAAACGCCGAAAGCCAGCCCTTTGTGATTGACCGCCGCACGGGAATGCCCGCGCCTTGGGATGGGGCGGGGGTGCAGCCTGATCTGGGCGCGGTGTGGCAGGGGCATCGGACGGTGTTCCAGCATATGGCAGAGCGCTATCTGAGCGAGGACTATGCGCCGGAGGCGGTGGCAGATCGCGTGGGGATCGAGGCCGGGCGCATCCGGGGGCTGGCGGCGGAACTGGCGCGGGTGGCCTTTGACGAGGCGTTCGAACTGCCCATCGCCTGGACGGATTTTCGCGGGGACCGGCATGAGGGGATGCCGGGGCGGCCTGTGAGTTTTCATGCGATGCGGGGGATTTCGGCGCATTCCAACGGGTTCCAGACGGCGCGCGCGCTGCATCTGTTGCAGATCCTATTGGGGACGGTGGAGGTGCCGGGAGGGTATCGGCTGAAGCCGCCTTACCCCAAGCCGGTGGAGGCGCACCCCACCCCGCATTTCGTGGCGGCACCGGGCAAGCCCTTGAGCGGGCCTCACTTGGGCTATGTGCGGGGGCCGGAGAACCTTGCGATCAAGGAAGACGGCACGCCTTGGCGGATCGACAAGGCGTTTACATGGGAGAACCCGTTTTCGGCGCATGGGTTGATGCATATGGTTATCCCCAATGCCCATGCGGGCGATCCGTACAAGGTGGATGTGCTGTTGCTG
>PNND01000104.1 GCA_013824045.1 Rhodobacter sp.
CGAGCAGAGCGCGCCAAGGTGGCCGTCAACGGCGGAAGGGTGGTGGCAAGGAGAAGGCCGTCGCGGCGGTGCCGGTGCGGAGGGCTGCGGTCCAGCGATCTTCGAGCGCCAGTTTGGCGCGGGCGGGGGTGAGGCCTGCCTCCCACGTTTCAGGTGGCAAGCAGACGAGGCCGTCGTCATCGCCGAGGATCAGGTCGCCCGCATCGACGGTGATGCCGCCGAAGGTGACAGGCCCATTGACGGCACCCTGATCTGCCCCCGTCGGACCGCGCGGGGTGATGTGGCGGGAAAAGACGGCGAAATCATCCCATTGGCCCAGTGTTCCCGTATCGCGGACGGCGCCATCTACGATCACGCCCGCCACGCCCTTGGCGCGCAGATGGCCCGACAAGATATCGCCGATCATGGCATGGTCGCGATGGGCGCGGGCGGCGATGACCAGCACCTCGCCTTTGCCAATGAGATCAAGCGCATGGAGAACCGCCCCGAAATCCGGGGCGGCGCAGTCCACCGTGACGGCGCGGCCCATCAGGCGGGGTTGGCGGCCCGCGGGGCGCAGGGGGCGGATGTCGGGGTCAATCTGGCGCGCGCCGGGGACGGTGTCGACGGCGACGGCGACGGGGATATCGGCCCAAGCGGACAGATCGGGCGCGTCGGGCAACGTTGTGCGGTGCAGGGTGACGGGCATGGCGCGGGCTTTCAAATATGGGATTTCAGGCAGCGACCGAGGGCTTCGATGCCCTGTCGGATCCGGTCTTCGGAGGGGGCGGAGAAGTTGATGCGGGCGTGGTTCGGCTGGGGGGTGGTGGCGAAGAAGGTGCCGCCGGGGACATAGGCCACCCGCGCCTCGGGCAGGGCGTGATCGCGCATGAAGGCGGTAGCGTCGAAACCATCGGGAAAGCGCGCCCAGGTGAAGAGGCCGCCTTCGGGATCGGTTACGGTCACCTCTTGCGGGAAATGCAGGCGGATGGCGTCGAGCATCACCTCTTTCTTCTGGCGATAGGCAGCGCGCAGGGTGGCGATATGGGCCTGCAGATCATGGCGGTCGAGGAAAAGGCTGGCAGCGGCCATGTTGAGGGTGGAGGTCTGGGTATCGGCCGCGACCTTGAGAAGCCCCATCTTTTCAATCAGTTGTGGCGCGGCGACGGCCCAACCGAGGCGCATGGCGGGAACAAGGATTTTCGAGAAACTGCCGAGGTGGATGACGCGGCCCTGCGTATCGAGGCTTTTCAGCGTGGGCATGGTTTGCCCGGTGAAGCGGATGTGGCGGTAGGGCGTATCCTCCACCACGATCAGATCATGGCGGTTGGCAAGGTCAATCAGGCGGTGGCGGCGGGCGAGCGACAGGGTGACGCCGGTGGGGTTCTGGAAATCGGGGACGGTGTAGATCATCCGCGCCTGCGGGGTGGTAGCCAGGGTGGCCTCTAGCACATCCATATCCATGCCATCGGCATCGACGGGGATGGCGGCATAGCGCGGTTGGCTGGGGGCGAAGGCGATGAGCGCGCCGAGGAAGGTGGGGTCTTCGACCACGATCACGTCGCCGAGATTGACCAGCATCTTGGCTGCGAAATCAAGGCCTTGCTGGGAGCCTTGCAGGACCAGCACGTCTTCTGGGCCGCAGGGGGTGCCGTCTTGTGCCATAAGGGCGGCGATCTGGGCGCGCAGCTTGGGCAGGCCGTTGGAGGGGGCGTATTGCAGCGCATCACCGGATGGGTCGCGGATCGCGTCGCGGTAGACTCCTTCCAAGAGGTCGCGCGGGAAAAGGCTGGCATCGGGGTAGCCACCGCCGAAGGAGATGATGGACGGATCGGCCCCGAGGGCCAGCAATTCGCGGATAGCGGAGGGTTGGACAGCGTCCATCCGGGTGGCGAAGCGGGGGGTGGCAGTGCGCTGCATATGGGCAGGTGACACCGGATTGTCAGCCTTTGCAAGGGTTTGGGGCTTGGTGCTTGGGGGGAGGTTGCCTGCTGCCTTGGTGACGGAGGGGGCCTTTCCCTTTTGCCCTGCGTCCCCTATCCCTTGGGCAGACGTGCAAGGCAGGAGGGTGCTGATGATCCCGGTGGTTGGATATGAAGGCCGCAAGGTGGCGGTGCTGGGATTGGGGCGGTCTGGGCTTGCCACGGCGCGGGCCTTGCAGGCGGGGGGCGCGGAGGCGCTGCTGTGGGATGACAGCCCGGAGAGCCGCGCCAAGGCCGAGGCGGAGGGGTTCGAGATTACCGATCTGGGCCGTCACGGGGCGTTGGAAGGGGTGGCGGTTCTGGTGGTTTCCCCCGGGATTCCAAGCCTTTATCCCGCGCCGCACAAGATCATCGCACGTGCCTATGAGGCGGGTATTCCGGTCGATAACGACATCGGTCTGTTCTTTCGCAGCTTTGCCACGCGGGATTGGGATGGGTTCGATACGGTGCCGCGGGTGGTGACGGTGACGGGGTCGAACGGCAAGTCGACCACCACGGCGCTGATCCACCACATCCTTGAAGAAGCGGGCCGTCCGGTGCAGATGGCGGGCAATATCGGGCGGGGGGTGCTGGACCTTGATCCCGGTGTAGAGGGCGAGGTGGTGGTGCTGGAGCTGTCGTCTTACCAGACCGAGCTTGCTCGCGCCCTGACCCCGGATGTTGCTGTTTTTACGAACCTTTCTCCGGATCATCTGGACCGGCACAACGGCATGGGCGGCTATTTCGCGGCCAAGCGGCGGCTGTTTTCCGAAGGCGGGCCTGACCGGGCGGTGATCGGGGTGGATGAGGCGGAGGGGCGCTATCTGGCCAATCAACTGGCCGAGGGGCCGGAGGATGACCGGGTGATCCGCATCTCTTCGGGCAGCAAGCTGGAGGGGTTCGGCTGGGCCGTTTTCGCGCGCAAGGGGTTCTTGTCGGAGTGGCGCAAGGGGCGGCAGGTGGCGAGTGTGGACCTGAGGGAAATCAAAGGCTTGCCCGGCGCGCATAACCATCAGAACGCCTGTTGTGCCTATGCCGCCTGCCGGACATTGGGGGTTGGGCCGAAGGAGATCGAGAAGGCGCTGCGGAGTTTCGCGGGCCTGCCCCATCGCAGCCAGCTGGTGGGGGAACGGGGCGGCGTGCGTTTTGTGAATGACAGCAAGGCCACGAATGTGGATTCGGCGGCCAAGGCGCTGCAAGCCTTTGAAAAGATACGCTGGATTGCCGGAGGTATGGGCAAGGAGGGCGGCATTGCCGCGCTGGAGCCTTTGCTAGGATCGGTGGTGAAGGCCTATCTGATCGGCCATTCGGCGCGGGATTTTGCCTTGCAGATCGGAGACTTGCCGCACGAGATCTGTGAGACGATGGAGCGCGCGGTGGCGCGGGCGGCGGAAGAGGCGGAGCCGGGGGATGTGGTGCTGTTGGCCCCGGCGGCGGCGAGTTTCGACCAGTATCCGAACTTTGAGAAACGGGGCGAGGATTTCATGGCCCGCGTGGCGGCGGTTCTGGGCCAATCCCCTGCGGACGCTGGATAAATTTTCGGGTTTTGTGGCCTTTGGCCGTGCAACGGCCGGTGCAGATGGACAGTGCAGACGGCTGTGCATACGCACGGGTGCTTCATGGGCCGTTAAGGTTAACGGGAAATGAAGGCGGCGGGGTGAGTCGGGGCGGTGTTGGGCGCTGCGCCGGGAGCCATGACCCGGTAGCGGCGCGGATGGCCAAGCGCGGCGGCGGGCCCGATGGCCCGCCCGACACGGCGTAGGCGCGGTATCAGCTGTGGCCGTAGCGCTGTTTCGCCTCTTTGATCGAAATCAGCTTGCCCTGCGCCTCATCCCAGAGATGCAGGCCGACG
>PNND01000134.1 GCA_013824045.1 Rhodobacter sp.
GTGATCGTTTCGCGCCCAAGTTCGCTGGCCCCGCGCATCATCACCACATCGGCGCTGTAATCCCCTGCAGGCCAGCCGCCGGGGGGCAGGCGTTTTCCGATGGCGCGGAAGGCGAGGGCCTGCGTGCGCTCCACGGCGATGGTCTGGCGGATCACCTCGCCCTCTGGGCCGGTGATCGACAAGGTCAGCTGGTCGCCCGCGCGGGGGCCGAAATAGCTGGCCCAGATCACGAGCGCCGGGGCATCGGCGGGCAGAGTGGCGGGGGAGGGGAGGCCCGCCTTGATGGCGGCGAATTCGGGGATGGCGGTGGAAAAGCCCGTGGCGGTGAAGCCGAAGGGATCATAGGCGATGGGCTCTGCCCAAAGCGTATCTGCCGGGGCCGTGCCGCAGGTGGCGGCGGCGTCGGGGGCGAAGGGATCAAGCTCCACCCCATCCTTGCGGATCGCCAGATGCACATGGGGAAATTCGGTATTGCCGGAGAGGCCGACAAGGCCGATCTCCTGCCCGGTTTCCACCCTGTCGCCGGGTTGCACGCGCAGGCTGCCCAGTTTGAGGTGGCAGTATTGCGTTTCCCAACCATCGCCATGGTCGATGGCGACGCCATTGCCGCAATCGCGCCCCTCAAGCGGCGGGGCGGCGGGGTCGGAGATGGCGATATCGGGCATCCCGTCCCGCACACCGCGCACGGTGCCGAGGGCAGAAGCAAGGACCGGCACGCCCGCCTGCATGGCGGCGAGCGTGGGCAGGGCGAAATCGGTGCCGTCATGGCCATCATAGGTGAGATGGCCGCAGGCCATATCCGACGTGCCGGGGCCGGGGTCGCGGTCGAAATAGTTCTGGATATGGCAATCCACCCCAAGCGTGCAGGCTATGGGCTGGCCAAAGTCAAAGGCCCCCGCCGGAAGGGCGAGGGCCAATGTCAGACATGCAGCAGTTCGGATCATTCCGCCGTGAGAAGCGGCGGTTTCTGGCCCGTGAGGCGGGGTTTCTGCGGTTCCTGCACCTGCAGGTCGATCGCATCATCCTTGACCGCCACGCGGACCACGCCGCCCTTGGTCAGCTTGCCGAACAGCAGTTCTTCGGCCAGCGGTTTCTTGATGTATTCCTGGATCACGCGGCCCAGCGGGCGCGCGCCCATCTTGTCATCATAGCCCTTGTCGCCCAGCCAAAGTGCGGCTTCGGGGGTAAGCTCGATATGGACGTTGCGATCGAGAAGCTGTGCCTCAAGCTGCAGAACGAACTTCTCGACCACCTGGAGGATGACCTCCTTGCCCAGGGGCGCGAAGGAGATCACCGCATCCAGACGGTTGCGGAATTCGGGGGTGAAGATCCGTTCCAGGGCGGCGGTGTCTTCACCCGTGCGGCGTTCGCGGCCAAAGCCGATGGCGGCCTTTGCCATGTCCGACGCGCCTGCGTTCGACGTCATGATCAGGATCACGTTGCGGAAATCGACGGAGCGGCCGTTATGGTCGGTCAGTTTGCCGTGGTCCATGACCTGCAACAGGATGTTGTAGACATCCGGATGGGCCTTTTCCATTTCATCGAGCAGCAGCACGCAATGCGGGTGCTGATCGACACCATCGGTGAGCATGCCGCCCTGATCAAAGCCGACATAGCCCGGAGGTGCGCCGATGAGGCGGGAAACGGCGTGTTTCTCCATGTATTCCGACATGTCGAAGCGCAGCAGTTCCACGCCAAGGCTGGAGGCCAGTTGCTTAGCGACCTCGGTCTTGCCCACGCCTGTCGGCCCGGCGAAGAGATAGTTGCCGATGGGCTTTTCCGGCTCGCGCAGACCTGCACGGGCGAGTTTGATCGAGGAGCAGAGCGCCTCGACCGCCTTGTCCTGACCAAAGACCACTCGCTTGAGCGTCTTTTCCAGATCGCGCAGGGTTTCTGCATCGTCCTTGGAGACGTTCTTGGGCGGGATGCGGGCGATCTTTGCGACGACGGCCTCGATCTCCTTCGTCCCCAGCGTCTTGCGCTTCTTGTTTTCGGGAAGCAGGTGCTGTGCGGCGCCGGCCTCATCAATCACGTCGATGGCGCTGTCGGGAAGCTTGCGGTCATTGATGTAGCGCGCGGCCAGTTCCACCGCCGCCTTGATGGCATCGGCGGTATAGCGCAGGTCGTGGTGTTCCTCGAAATGCGGCTTGAGGCCCATCAGGATCTTGATGGCATCCGGGACCGAGGGTTCGTTCACGTCGATCTTCTGGAACCGGCGCGACAGCGCACGGTCCTTTTCGAAATGCTGACGGAATTCCTTGTAGGTGGTGGAGCCCATCGTGCGCAGCTTGCCGCCCTGAAGCGCGGGCTTCAGCAGGTTGGAGGCATCCATCGCGCCGCCAGAGGTGGCGCCTGCGCCGATCACGGTGTGAATTTCGTCGATGAAGAGGATGCCGTCGGGGTGATCCTCCATCTCCTTGACCACGGCCTTCAGGCGTTCTTCGAAGTCACCGCGATAGCGGGTGCCTGCAAGCAGAGCGCCCATGTCGAGGCTATAGATCGTGGCATGGGCCAGAACCTCGGGCACTTCTTTCTTGACGATCTTCCAAGCGAGGCCTTCGGCAATGGCCGTCTTGCCCACGCCGGGATCGCCCACAAGGAGAGGGTTGTTCTTGCGGCGGCGGCAGAGGACTTGGATCGCCCGCTCCACCTCGGCCTCGCGGCCGATTAGGGGGTCGACATCGCCTTTGAGGGCTTTGACGTTCAGGTCGACGCAATACTTCGACAGGGCGGATTCCTTCGCCTCGCCGGCTTCGGCCTTGGGGGTTTCGTGGCGTTCTTCTTCCGCGCCGGAGACGGGGCGGCTTTCGCCATAGGACGGGTCTTTCGCCACGCCATGCGCGATGAAGTTGACCGCGTCATAGCGCGTCATGTCCTGTTCCTGCAGGAAGTAGGCGGCGTTGCTTTCGCGTTCGGCGAAGATGGCGACAAGGACGTTGGCCCCTGTCACTTCGGTCCGGCCGGAGGATTGCACATGGATCGCCGCGCGCTGAATGACGCGCTGGAAGGCGGCGGTGGGCACGGCCTCGGACCCTTCGACATCGGTGACCAGCGTCGACAGATCGTCGTCGATGAAATCGACAAGCGTCTTGCGCAGGTCATCGAGATTGACCGAGCACGCCTTCATCACGCGGGCGGCATCGGGTTCGTCGATCAGGGCCAGCAGGAGATGTTCCAGCGTGGCGAGTTCGTGGCGGCGGGCATTGGCGAGGGCAAGGGCGCCGTGGATGGCCTGCTCGAGAGTCGTTGAAAACGATGGCACGTTCTGGTGCTCCTGTTCATCAGGGTTCGCGGGGGAAGACCCGCCGAACCGCGGCCTCATGCCCTTTAGACTTCGGCTTATTTCGCCGCACTTCAAGGGTTTTTTGGGTTCAGTTGCGGTTTGCTGCAGGCTTGCCGCAAAAAGTGACCGGCAAGATGCAAGGTGAGGTCAGAACCTGTCCTTGCGGGCGCGGATTTCGGCGAAAGCGGCGGTATCGCTGGCATTTGGCTGGCCAATCGCGGCTTTCAGATCGGGCAGATGCGCACGCAGGAAAGGGTTGGTTTCCAGTTCTTCGGAAAGAGCCACAGGGACGGTGGGACGGCCTTCTCCGCGCGCCACTGACACCCGATTGCTTCTGGAGATAAGCGCGGCATTGGCGGGTTCAAGGGTCAGGGCGAAACGGATGTTGGAGGCGGTGTATTCGTGGCCCGAACAGATGAGGGTTTCGGGGGGCAGCGCCGCGAGACGCTGGAGGGAGGCGTGCATCTGGGCGGGGGTGCCTTCGAA
>PNND01000220.1 GCA_013824045.1 Rhodobacter sp.
TACGCTGCTACGGGGCAAGACCAAGGGCGACGGGCCGGAGCCTTTCCTGAACGTGCATGGTGCGGGGTTCCGGGGGGTTTATGACTTTGCCGATCCGGATTCGTCAGTCTTTATCACCTCGACGGGGCAATCGGGGCATCCGCTGAGCCGGTTCTATGATGATCTGGGCGAGTTGTGGCGGCGGGGGGAATATGTGCCCATGTCGCTGGACCCCGAACTTGCGCGGGCGGCGGCGGTGGGCGTGACAGTGCTGACCCCGGCGGCGGACTAGCCGCCCTACCCCGATCAATGGCCCCCTGACACTTGACCTTTGGTCTTCGCGCAACATTATTGCGTGCAGGCGGGGATCAGGGAAAAAAGATGACCGAAGCGTTCGGCGCATGGGTGGGCCGGGTCGAAGAGGCCCGTGACGAAATCAGTGCGAGACAGGCACGGCAGATGGCCGCCACCTTGGGGGTTTCGGGCGATTTCGCTGCTGGCGCGGTGCTGCCACCGCTTTGGCACTGGATGGGATGGACGCCAGAAGCTGCAATGACCGAGCTTGGCCCCGACGGGCATCCGGCACGGGGTGGGTTTCTGCCGCCCGTGCCTTTGGAGCGGCGGATGTGGGCGGGCGGGCGGCTGCGGTTTCATGCGCCCTTGCGGATTGGTGAACCGCTCTATCGGCGGTCCGAGATCCTGAAGGTTTCGGAAAAAACCGGAACGACCGGGCGCATGGTCTTTGTCACCGTGCGCCATGATGTGCATGGCGCGGCAGGGTTGGCGGTTGAGGAAGAGCAGGACATCGTCTTTATCGCCATGCCGGAGCGGTTTACCCCGCCCCCGCCCGTGCCCGCGCCGGAGGCGGAGTGGACTGAACCGGTGGCGATGGATGAGGTGCGGCTGTTTCGATATTCCGCGCTGACCTTCAACGCGCATCGCATTCATTTCGACCTGCCCTATGCGACGGGGGTGGAGAAGTATCCCGGTCTGGTGGTGCATGGCCCGATGCAGGCGATGCTGCTGATGGAGGCAGGCCGCGCGCGGCGTGGGGGCGCGATCCCTGCGGGATACAAGTTCCGGGGGGTGCGGCCGCTGTTCCATTTCGATGCGCTGAGCCTGCAGGGCGTGGGCGACGGTTTGGCCACGGTAAATGGGGATGGGTTGGTCTGCATGCAGGCCGAAATGGCTTGGGGGGCTTAGGCGATGGCGGGCGTGCTGGCGGGGATGCGGGTGGTGGAGGGATCGGCCTTTGTGGCGGTGCCGCTGGCGGGGATGACCTTGGCGCAGATGGGGGCGGATGTGATCCGCTTTGACCGGCCACAAGGGGGGCTGGATGCCCATCGCTGGCCGGTGACGAAGGATGGGGCGAGCCTGTTCTGGGCGGGGATGAACAAAGGCAAGCGGTCGCTGGCGGTGGATATGGCGCGACCCGAGGGGCAGGAGATCGTAACGGCGCTGATCTGCGCGCCAGGGCCGGATGCGGGGATGTTCCTGACCAATCTGCGCGCGCGGGGGTGGATGGATTACCCCGCGCTGCAGGCGCGGCGGGCGGACCTGATCATGGTGTCGCTGACAGGGACGCGGCGGGGGGAGCCTGCGGTGGATTATACGGTGAACCCCAGCTTGGGCTTTCCGTTGGCGACCGGCGCGGAGGGATCGGCTGAGCCGGTGGCGCATGTGCTGCCTGCGTGGGATTGCATTGCGGGGGGAATGGTGGTGAACGCCCTGCTGGCGGCAGAGCGGCATCGGTTGCGGACCGGGAAGGGGCAGTTGGCGGAACTGTCGCTGAAGGATGTGGCGGCGGCGATGATGGCCAACTTGGGAATTGTCGGTGAGGTTGCCGTGAATGGGGTGGACCGCGCCAAGGCGGGCAATGCCCTATATGGCGCGTATGGGCAGGATTTCGTGCTGGCCTGCGAGACGCGGGTGATGGTGGTGGGGCTGACGGATCGGCAATGGCGCGGGCTGGTCAAGGTGACGGAGACGGAAGTGCCGCTGGCGGCATTGGCGCAGCGCTTGGGTATGGACCTTCGGCAGGAAGGCAATCGGTGGCTGGCGCGCAAGGAGATCACTGCGGTGTTCGAGCCGTGGTTTGCGGCGCGGCGGTTGGATGAGGTGGGGCCGCTGTTCGATGGCGCCGGGCTGACATGGTCGGTCTTTCGCAGCTTTGCCGGGGCGGTGACGCAGGACCCGGATCTGTCGCCCGACAATCCGATGTTCGCGATGCTGGATCAGCCGGGGATCGGGCGCTTGGCGGTGCCGGGATCGCCCGTCAGCTTTTCCGATTTTGCCCGGCTGGGGCCGGTGGCGGCCCCCGTGCTGGGTGAGCATACCGAGGAAATACTGGGTGATCTGCTGGGCCTTGGATCGGGGCAGATCGGCAAGCTGATGGATGCAGGCGTGGTGGCGCAGGGGACCCGGCCGGCAGTGCGCGCGGCCTGATCCCCTGCCCTTTGTTTAGGGCAGCGCGGCTGCGACTGTGGCGGTGAACGGCGTGGTCGGCCGCCCGATCAAGCGCGACAGGGTGCGGCTGTCATCGAACAGCGCGCCTTTCGCGGCCTGCACATCGCTGTCGGCCAGCACATGGGCGAACCCTTCGGGAAGGCCGAAAGACTGCAGGATGCCGGCATAGGTTTCGGGCGGAAGATCGTTGTAGGGAATGGTCTTGCCCGTGAGGCGCGAGACTTCGGCGGCCATGTCGGCATAGGAATAGGCGGTATCGCCCGCCAGTTCGTAGATGGCATTGTCATGGCCTGAGGTCGCTGCCGTAGCAGCAATCGCTTCGGCATAGTCGGCGCGGGCGGCGGAGGAGAAGCGCCCTGCCCCGGCAGAGCCGATCATCGCCCCTGCGGCGATGGCACCGCCAAGGCTGCCGGTATGGTTTTCCGTGTACCAGCCGTTGCGCAGGATCGTGTAGGTGAGGCCCGAGGCGAGGATTGCCTCTTCCGTGGCCTTGTGATCGGCGGCCAGAAGCATGGGGGACTCTGCAGCGTTGAGCAGGCTGGTATAGAGGATGCGGGCCACGCCTGCAGCTTTGGCGGCCGCGACGACATTGCGGTGCTGACCGGCGCGGTCGTCGAAATCATTCGATGAAATCAGGACAAGGGTCGTCACGCCCGCGAGGGCCGGGGCGAGCGATGCAACCGCCTTGTAATCGAAGGCGCGGGCCTCGACGGCCAGATCGGCAGCCTTGGCCGGATCGCGGACCAGGGCGATGGGGGATTGGCCACGGGCTTTGAGGCCGGCGATGGCGAGGCGGCCGAGTTGGCCGGTGGCACCGGTGATGGCGATGGTCATGGGACACTCCGTTCATTGACTGTGGACGGGAGATGACGGCTTTACTTACGAAAAGGAAGTACGTACATTTTGGTAAGTATAATCTTTCTGCGCACATAGGAATGTGCGGGGGGCAGATGATGAAGGATGAAACGGTGATCAGCAAAGATGCCGCGATGGGCCATGCGCCCAATGTGCTGCACCCGCTCTGTCCGTCGCGGCAGGTGTTGGGGCATCTGACCAGCCGCTGGGGGGCGCTGATCCTTGTGGCGCTGGCCGGAAAGACCCTGCGCTTTTCGGCCCTGCGCAGGGCGCTGGGGGATGTGAGCGAACGGATGCTGGCGCAGACACTGCAAGGGTTGGAGGCGGATGGCATGGTGCGGCGCGTTGCGCATGATGTGGTGCCGCCGCATGTGGATTATTCGCTGACCGAGATCGGCGAGGAAGCGGCGGGACTGGTGACCGGGCTGGCGCAATGGGTGGAGCGGCGGTTGCCGGAGATATTGGC
>PNND01000476.1 GCA_013824045.1 Rhodobacter sp.
CCCCTGATCCGGGTCGAAGACGGCTTCCTGCGCTCGCGCGGGCTGGGGGCCGATCTTGTTCCGCCGCTGTCTCTGGTGACCGATGATCTGGGCATCTATTACGACCCGACGCAGGAAAGCCGTCTGGAACGCCTGATCCTTGCCCCGCCACCTCCCGGCGGCATCGCCCGCGCCGAACGCCTGATCGCCCGCATCACCGCGCTGGGCTTGTCGAAATACAACCTCGCCGCCGCGCCCCTGCCCGATCTGCCCCCCGGCCACCGTATCCTAGTTCCCGGCCAGGTCGAGGATGACGCCTCCATCCGCCTTGGTGCAGGCGATATCCGCACCAACCGCGCATTGCTGGAGGCGGTCCGCGCTGCCAATCCGCGGGCAGTGATCCTCTACAAACCTCACCCCGATGTCGAAGCAGGCCTTCGCCCCGGCGCGATCCCGGCTGCCGATCTGTCCCATCTCGCCGACGCCGTCCTTGCCAATGCCGATCCCTTGGCCCTGATCGCCGCCTGTAACGAAGTCTGGACGATTACCTCCACCCTCGGGTTCGAGGCGCTCTTGCGCGGCACGCCTGTCACCACGCTGGGTGCGCCCTTCTATGCCGGCTGGGGCCTGACGCGCGATCTTGGCCCCGTGCCCAAGCGCCGCCTGCGCCGCGCCGATGGCAGCCTGCAACCACGCCCGACGCTGGCCGCGCTGGCCCATGCCGCGCTCATCGCCTATCCGCGTTACTTCGACCCCATCACCCGCCGCCCCTGCCCGCCCGAAGTGGCGGTGGACCGCCTCGCACAAGGCAATGCCCCAGCGCCGGGCCCGGTCAACCGCAGCCTGGCCAAGCTCCAGGGCCTGTTCGCGGGCTACGCCCATCTCTGGCGCCGCTGAGATCAATAGATATAGCGGATCTGTTCCATCCAGAACCGTTCCGTCCGCTTCAGCCCCTGCGTGATCTGGTCCAGCGCCACCGCATCCAGCGTGCCACGCCGGTGCATCACCCCGGCATGGCGGGCAAACAACTCGGCAATCGTGGCGCGCAGCCTGCGCCCCTTTTCCGTCAGCTTCACCCGCACGGACCGGCGATCCACATCCGACCGCTGATGATGCATATAGCCTGCATCGACCAGTTTCTTGAGGTTGTAACTGACATTCGACCCCTGATAGAACCCGCGGCTTTTCAGTTCCCCCGCGCTCACCTCATTCTCGCCGATGTTGAACAGCAACAGGCCCTGCACAGGGTTCACCTCGACAACCCCCAGCCGTTCGAACTCATCCTTGATCACATCCAGAAGCAGCCTGTGCAGCCGCTCCACCAGCCCCAGCATTTCAAGATACCCCGCATGAAAGGCCCGGTCAGACCCATCAAGCACCGCTTCCTGAACCGTCATCGCAACCCTCCGTCCGATCCTGACAAAGGGGAGATTCGCCGAAAATCCCCAATATCCGGTAAAGGCGAAGGAATTGCCCAAAGGGCGCAGGATCAGGTCTTCGGTGCCAGCCTTGCCCGTGCATACTCGGTGATCTCGGCCAGCAGCGGCGCAATCTCGGCGGGCGCCTGCCCCTGCCCCAGGATCCAGGCCATCAGATCCTGATCATTCTCTTCCAGCAGGCGGTCATAGACCGCCAGCCGCCCGGCATCGAGCCTTGCCAGATGCGCATCCGCCCAAGGCCCCAGCACCAGATCCATCTCCTTGGTGCCGCGCCGCCAGCTGCGCATCGCCATGCGCTTCAACCGCGCCTCGTCCGTCTCGCCCATTCCGCCGCTCCTGCCAAACCCGTCGCGCCTTGCAGGCATGGCTTCGCCCATCCCCTGCGCAAACACAAGCGTGCCCCTGCCGCGGCCCGTTGCCGCGTGCCGATAGCGCTTGATCGCACCGCAGGCCAACCCTATGACCTTGGCGCGGTTCCGTCCCCCATGCAAAAGGTGCCTGATCATGGCCTTCCTGTCCGATACGCTTGCCCGCGTGAAACCCTCGCCGACCATCGCCGTCACCAACAAGGCGCGCGAACTGGCGGCGTCCGGGCGCGATATCATCGGCCTCGGCGCGGGGGAGCCGGATTTCGACACGCCGCAGAACATCAAGGACGCGGCCAAGCGCGCAATTGATGCGGGCAAGACCAAATACACCGCCGTCGACGGCATCCCGGAACTCAAGGCCGCGATCTGCGCCAAATTCCTGCGCGAAAACGGGCTGACCTACACCTCGGCACAGGTCACCGTCGGCACGGGCGGCAAGCAGATCCTCTACAACGCGCTGATGGCCACCCTGAACCCCGGGGATGAGGTCATCATCCCGGCCCCCTACTGGGTCAGCTACCCCGATATGGTCCTGCTGGCCGGCGGCACGCCCGTGCCCGTCGTGGCCGGGATCGAGACGCAATTCAAACTCACCCCGGCGCAGCTTGAGGCCGCAATCACGCCCAAGACGAAATGGTTAATCTTCAACTCCCCGTCCAACCCCACGGGGGCGGGCTATACGCGGGATGAGTTGAAGGCCCTGACTGATGTGCTGATGCGCCACCCCCATGTCTGGGTCATGTCGGATGACATGTACGAACACCTCGTCTTCGACGATTTCAAATTCGCCACACCGGCTGAGGTGGAACCGGGCCTCTACGACCGCACCCTCACCTGCAATGGCGTCTCCAAGGCCTATGCGATGACAGGCTGGCGCATCGGCTATGCCGCAGGCCCCGTGGCGCTGATCAAGGCGATGGGAACGATCCAGTCGCAGTCCACCTCCAACCCTTCCTCCGTCGCGCAATATGCGGCGGTCGAGGCGCTCACGGGCCCGCAGGATTTCCTCGCCGACAACCGCGCCCTGTTCCAGCGCCGCCGCGATCTGGTGGTGTCGATGCTCAATCAGGCCAAGGGCGTCACCTGCCCTAACCCGGAAGGCGCCTTCTACGTCTATCCCGACATTTCCGGCTGCATCGGCAAAGCCACCCCCGCGGGCAAGATCATCACCAATGATGAGGTCTTTGCCGATGCGCTTCTGGAAGAAACCGGCGTCGCCGTCGTCTTCGGCTCGGCCTTCGGGCTTTCCCCGAACTTCCGCGTCAGCTACGCTACATCGGATGCGGTTCTGGCCGAGGCCTGCACCCGCATCCAGAAATTCTGCGCGGCACTGGTCTAGGAGGCATTTGAATGGCGGGCGATCTGCCGGACTACTACTTCCGCATCCGCGAGAACGGCGCAGTGCTGTTCAAGGTGGATACCGAGAACCGGCAGCGCCGTATTGAACTGGATGAAATCGCCGTAATCAACCTCAAGAACGGCAACGTCAAACCCCATGGCGACCATGTTCTGACCGCTGAAGAAACCGCCCTGATCCGCAACTGGATGGATCGCCGCAGCGCGCAACTTGCCCAGCGCGACATCGACGATATCCATCGCGCAGTCGATCACCTGAACCTCACCGCGCAATGGGTGCAGTCCCGCGCGTCGGATGCCGAACTCGACGAGGTGACCGATGCCCTCCTGCTGGCCATGCATGACCTGCGCTCGGTCCTGATTAAGCGCAAGGCCGACCGCCTGCTCAAGGGCCCCAAGGCGGCCGAATAGCCGCCCTCAGGCCACGGCCTGCGTGGCGAACTCCATCCGCCGGAACCGCGCCCAGAACCGCAGCATCAGCGCGGCGGCGGCCACCATCAACCCAACCACCAGCCCCAGCCACAACCCCACCGCCCCCATCCCCAGCGGGAAGGCCAGCACATAGCTGGCAGGGATGCCGATCACCCAATAGCTGAACGCCGCCAGAA
>PNND01000204.1 GCA_013824045.1 Rhodobacter sp.
GGATTTTGCTCTGGAGGCGGGTACCGGAATCGAACCGGTCTTCACGGATTTGCAATCCGCTGCGTAACCTCTCCGCCAACCCGCCGAGAGCAGGGTTGGCCTATACGACCCGTGCCCGGCGCGCAAGACCGCGCGACGCGAAAATCCGCACAGACCCTGTCGCGACGCTGGCAGTCTTGTGACCAAGCGGGGCTGGTCTTCGCCACATGCCCCCTATCTTTGGTCTGCCGCCACAGGACCCGCCGCCATGATCAAAGCCGCTCTCGCCCTTGTTTTCCTGTCCCTCGCCCCTGCCGCCCACGCCGAACCGGCGGCATTGGCCCGCGAGATGGGGGCGGATGTGCTTTTCCTGCGCCACGCGCTTGCCCCGGGCACAGGCGATCCCGCCGGCTTTCGTTTGGACGATTGCAGCACCCAGCGCAACCTCAGCGACGAGGGGCGCCAACAGGCCCGCGAAATCGGAGATGCGATCCGCGCGTCGAACCTGCCGGTCGCGCAGGTGCTCACCTCGCAATGGTGCCGCGCCCGCGAGACGGCAGAGCTGCTCGCGCTTGGCCGCCCGGTTGAAGAGCCCGGCCTGAACTCCTTCTTCGGCAATCCCGATGCCCGCGCCCCGACACTGGAGCGGTTGCAGAAGGCCCTCGCCGCCCTGCCCGAGGGCATCACCGTGATGGTCACGCATCAGGTCGTCATCACCGCGATCACCGGACAGACCGTGTCCTCCGGCGGCGCGGTGCTCTATGATGTCGATACCGGAAGGGCGGAACCTGTCGCTTTTCCCTGACGGGATGGCACCGCGCCTTACTCCCAGTCCAGCACCACCTTGCCCGACTGTCCCGATTTCATCGCCATGAACCCGGCCTTGAAATCATCCACCTTGAAACGGTGGGTGATCACCTTGCGCACATCCAGCCCGTTTTCCAGCATGGCGATCATCTTGTACCAGGTCTCGAATATCTCGCGCCCATAGACGCCCTTGATGGTTATGGCCTTGAACACGATCCGGCTCCAATCCACCGGGCTTTTCCCCGGCGGGATGCCCAGCATGGCGATGCGCCCGCCCATCACCATCGCCTCGACCATCTGATCAAGCGCCGCCTGATTGCCGCTCATCTCCATGCCCACGTCAAAGCCTTCGGTCATCTTCAGCCGGGCCTTCACATCCGACAGGCTTTCCTTTGTCACATCAACAGGCGTCACATCGGCCACCGCTGCCGCAAGCTCCAACCTTGCGGGGTTCACATCGGTGATCACCACATGCCGCGCGCCCACATGCCGCGCCACGGCCGCCGCCATGATCCCGATGGGGCCCGCGCCGGTGATCAGCACATCCTCACCCACCAGATCGAAGGACAGCGCCGTATGCACCGCATTGCCCAGGGGATCGAGGATCGCCCCGATCTCATCATCGATCGCATCAGGCAGCGGCACCACGTTGAAGGCAGGCAGGCGCAGATATTGCGCAAATGCCCCCTGCTCGTTGACGCCGATCCCCCGCGTGGCGGGATCAAGGTGGAACTTGCCCGCCCGCGATTGCCGCGATTGCCGCCCGATCAGATGCCCCTCGCCCGAACAGCGCTGCCCGATCTGCAACCCTTCGACATTGCGGCCCAATTCCACGATCTCGCCCGCGAATTCATGCCCCGTCACCAAAGGCACCGGCACCGTCCGCGCCGCCCAATCATCCCAGTTCCAGATATGAATGTCTGTGCCGCAGATGCCCGTCTTCCGGATGCGGATCAGCACGTCATCGGGGCCGATCTCCGGCACCGGGCGGGTCTCCATCCACAGGCCGGGCTCTGGTTTCGCCTTCACCAGCGCCTTCATCTCGTTGGTCATGTCAGATCACCCCCACCACACGGCCCGCGGCAGTGAATGCCTCCAGCCCGAAATCCAGATCGTCGCGCGTCAGCCGCGCATTCATCTGCGTGCGGATACGCGCCTGACCCTGCGGCACCACGGGGAAGAAGAACCCCGCCACATGCACGCCCCGCTGCGCCAGATCCGCCGCCATTGCCTGCGCCAGCTTCGCCTCGCCCAGCATCACCGGGATGATGGGATGCTCGCCGGGCAGCAGGCGGAACCCCGCCGCCGCCAGTCCCGCGCGCCAATAGCGCGCATTGTCGAACAACTGCGCCCGGAGATCGTCCGCCGCCTCCACGATATCCAGCGCGGCTAGCCCCGCCCCCACCACCGCAGGCGGCAGGGCGTTGGAAAAGAGGTAAGGCCGCGCCCTTTGGCGCAATAGGTCAATCACCGCCTGCGGCCCGGCGACATAGCCGCCCAGCGCGCCCCCCAGCGCCTTGCCCAGCGTCCCGGTCAGGATATCCACATCCACCCCGAAATGCGCGGGCGTCCCGCGCCCCTGCGGCCCCATGAAGCCCGTCGCATGGCAATCATCCACCATCACCAGCGCGCCATATTGCGTGGCCAGCGCCGTGATCTCGGGCAGCTTCGCCAGATAGCCATCCATGGAAAACACGCCATCCGTGGCAATCAGGATGAACCGCGCCCCATCCGCCCGCGCGGCCTTCAGCTGCGCCTCCAGATCGGCCATGTCGGAATTGGCATAGCGATAGCGCTTCGCCTTGCATAGGCGGATGCCGTCGATGATGCTGGCATGGTTCAGCGCATCGGAAATCACCGCATCCTCCGGCCCCAGCAGCGGCTCGAACAGCCCGCCATTGGCATCGAAACAGGCCGCGAACAGGATGGAATCGTCCTTGCCCAGATACCGGGCCAGCCGAAGCTCCAGCGCGCGGTGAATGTCTTGCGTCCCGCAGATGAAGCGCACGCTGGCCATGCCATAGCCATGGTCGCGCATCGCGCCCTCGGCCGCAGCCACCAGCCGCGGATCATCGGCCAGACCAAGATAGTTGTTGGCACACAGGTTCAGCATGGCCCGCCCGCCCATCTGCACATGCGTGCCCTGCGCCCCGTCGATCAAACGCTCGCGCTTGAACAGCCCGTCGCGGTCGATACCTGCCAGCACCGTACCGAGATGGTCGAGAAAGGCCGCTTTATCCGTCATGGCGGAATGTCCTCCGTTTTGGTGGATAGTTCGCACAACCGCAGGCATCCGTCAATATCGCGGAATATCATCCGTCAAAACGGAATACCGCTTCATCTTGGCCCAAATACCCAAATCCGACCGCGCCGCATAAGCACCGGTCGTCAGCTTCCCTGCACGATCAGAATCGCCCGTGCCTTGCCCTTGGCGCGGATCGCATGCGGGCGGTCTGCGGCATAGCGGGCGGTATCTCCGGGGCCGAGCAGCTCGTCCTCCTCACCCGAGGTCACGGTCATCTCCCCTTCGATCACCGTCAGATGTTCCCGACACCCCGCCGAATGCGCGTCCGAGATCAGCGCCGCCCCCGCCTCAAAGGCCAGATCGTAAACCTCATGTTCCCCCACCGCCTCGGCGGGCGACAGGATACGTATGCGCACGCCCGCACTGCGGGCGATCACCGGGGCGGCGCTTGCGCGCGTCACTTCGATCCCCGGCGCGGGCTTGCCTTCCAGCAGCCCCGCGAAATCCACCTGCAGCGCCTGCGTCAAGTTCCACAGCGTCGCAACCGTGGGGCTCGATTCCCCGCGCTCGATCTGGCTGACCATGGACCGCGACACACCCGACAGCTTCGCCACCGCATCCAGCGACAGGCCACGCGCCTTGCGTGCCTCGCGCAAGCTGGCAGCCAGCCGGTCATGGATGTCGGAACGGATGTTCATGCGCGCGATGGTGGCCCGC
>PNND01000464.1 GCA_013824045.1 Rhodobacter sp.
CCTACCACCACCACCGCCTGATCCGCGATGAGAACGGCAAGCGCCTTGCCAAACGCGACGATGCCCGCGCCATCGCAAAATACCGAGCAGACGGTGCCACCCCGCAAGACATCCGCCGCATGGTCGGCCTCTAGGGCCGCCCTGCGCTTTCTTCTCTGTTCAAGTATCCTCAGGGGGTGAATTGGCGCAAAGCGCCAAGAGGGGGCGCGAGCGCCCCCTTGCTTCCGTCACGCCATCGGCTCTATCAGCACGACCTCTTCGCCATCCCGCACCGCCGTGTAGAAACATGACCGCCGGTTCGTATGGCAGGCCGGCCCCGTCTGCTCCACCAGCACCAGCAAGCAATCTCTGTCGCAATCCACCCGCAACTCCACCAGCCGCTGCACATGGCCCGATGTCTCGCCCTTCACCCAGAACGCCGCCCGCGACCGGCTCCAATAGGTCACCCGCCCCGTCTCCAGCGTCTGCCGCACCGAGGCGACATTCATCCAGGCCATCATCAGCACCTCGCCCGTCGCATGATCCTGCGCGATGCAAGGGATCAGGCCATTGGCATCATACTTTAGGCGTGCGTCGTCAAAGCTCACGGGCCTTCTCCTTGGCAGGGGCGGCGGACGGGTCTATCTAAGGGAAGCAACGCCGGAGGAAAAGGCATGAGCGACAGCGATCTGGTCAAGCTCTATTCGGGCCGCATCCTTGAACTGGCAGCGGACATTCCGCATCACGCTCGCCTTCCCGCCCCCGATGGCACCGCCCGCAAACGCTCACCGCTCTGCGGATCGACCGTGACCGTCGACCTGACGATGGAGGCAGACCGCATTTCCGGCTATGGTCAGGATGTGAAGGCCTGCGCCCTTGGTCAGGCTTCGGCCTCTGTAAGCGGCCGTGTCCTGATCGGCTGCACCCGCGATCAGGTGGCGCAGGCCCGCACCGAGCTTGAATCGATGCTCAAACGCGGCGGCCCGGTTCCGCATGCCCCCTTTGACGGGCTGGAAGTCCTGCTGCCCGCCCGCGACTATGCCAACCGCCATGCTTCGATCCTGCTGGCGCTGGACGCCACGCTGGAGGCGATGGATCAGGCCGCCAAGGCCCGCGCTGCAGGCTGACACTGTCCCAAACAAATGAAAAAACCGCCGCACGTCTTGCGACGGCGGCGGCAGTGGCGTTTCGTTCCGGTGGCGAATGGGAGGGCTGTCATCCGCATGCCGCTTGGGGACAGGCACGGCCGGGAAACGGAGCGCAGGCAGAAAACTCAGGCCGTGCCGAACAGATGCAGGCAGGCAAAAAGCAGGGTGAACAACGACACGACACCGATCGTGTCTTCCACCAGCGTGGCGCGCGAACGAGCCAGAATATCTTTGATTTCGGTCAGCATCGTCACCTCCATGCTTCGTTGCTTATTTGTTCTCATATTCCCATCCTTCTGTAAAGAACTTTTTAAGAACATTTGGGATCATAAAGTGAACACGTCTTCCTCCAGACATGCGGGAAGGTTGGGCAGCGGATTGTTCACCCCTCCCCAGCAAAAGCCGGGATGGCCCTACCCTACGGAAATCAACCGGATCGCCCGGTCCTGATCCAGCAGCCACAGCAGCATCCGCGCCGCACGCCCGCGTGGGCTTTCCAGCCCCGGATCATCGGCCAGCAGCCGCCGCGCATCCGTTTGGGCAATCGCCATCAGCGCGCCCTGCCGTTCCAGATCGGCCACCCGGAATCGGGGCAGCCCCGATTGCGCAGTACCGATCAGATCCCCTGCCCCGCGCATCGCCAGATCTTCCTCGGCGATGCGGAACCCGTCTTCGGTATCGCGCAGCACTTTCAGCCGCCGCTCTCCGCCTTCACTCAAGGGCGCCTGATACATCAGGAGGCAGGTCGACGCCGCCGCCCCACGCCCCACCCGCCCCCGCAACTGATGCAACTGCGCCAGACCAAAGCTTTCCGCCCGCTCGATCACCATGATGCTGGCATTTGGCACATTCACCCCCACCTCGATCACCGTGGTCGCCACCAGCACCTTGGTTACCCCCAACACGAACCGCGCCATCGCGGCATCCTTGTCGGCGGGGGGCATCTGCCCATGCACCATGCCCACCACATCGCCCAAGGCGGCACGCAGATGCTGAAACCGCGCCTCGGCGCTGGCATAGTCCAGCACCTCCGAATCCTCCACCAGCGGGCACACCCAATAGGCCTGCCGCCCCTCCGCTACAGCCTGCGCCAGATGCGCCACCACCTCATCCATCCGCGCCGTGCTGACCAGCGCCGTCCGGATCGGCTTTCGCCCCGGCGGCTTTTCATCCAGCACGGACACATCCATATCGCCGTAACTGGCCAGCGCCAGCGACCGGGGGATGGGCGTCGCCGTCATCACCAGCGTGTCGGTGGCCACCCCCTTGGCCCCCAGCTCCATCCGCTGCGCCACGCCGAAGCGGTGCTGTTCATCCACGATGGCCAGCCGCAGATCGTGAAAGGCCACATCCTTCTGGAACACCGCATGCGTGCCCACCAGAATGCCGATCCGCCCCTCGGCCAGATCGCGCAGCTTGGCCGCCCGCTCCGCCCCCTTGTCGCGCCCCGTCAACAATTCCAGCCGCACCCCTGCCGCCGCGGCCAAGGGTGCCAGCCCCTCATGGTGTTGCCGTGCCAAAATCTCCGTGGGCGCCATCAGTGCGCCCTGCCCTCCGGCCTCTACCGCGATCAAGAGCGCCATAAAGGCCACCAGCGTTTTCCCCGCCCCCACATCGCCCTGCAACAGCCGGTTCATCCGCAAGGGCGCTTCCAGATCCTGCGCGATCTCGCGCAGCGCGCGGGTCTGCGCGCCCGTGGGCGCATAGGGAAGGCTTTCCAGCACCCGCGCCTGCAGCACCCCGGTCCCTACCGTGGGCAGCCCCTTCTGCCGCCTCAGCGTCGCTCGCGCCAAGGCCAGCGTCAGCTGATGCGCCAGCAATTCATCATAGGCCAGCCGCTGCCGCGCCGGATGCGTGGGGGCCAGATCCGCCGCCCCCTGCGGTCCATGCGCGGCCAGCAGCGCCGCGCGCCAGCCGGGCCACCCCTCACGTGCCAGAAGCGGCCCGTCGATCCATTCCGCCAGATCCGGCGTCCGCGCCAGCGCCCCCGCCACCGCCTTGGCCACCAGCTTTTGCGTCACCCCCGCCGTCAGCGGATAGACCGGCTCGAACGTCGGCAATTCCCCCGCCTCTTCCACCCGCAGTACGTGGTCGGGATGCACCATCTGGGCGATCCCGTCGAACAGCTCCAGCTTGCCAGACACCAGCCGCCTTTGCCCCGTCGGCAAAAGCTTGGTCAGGTAATCCCCCCGCGCGTGAAAGAAGATCAGCATGAATTCCAGCGCCGAATCCCGCACCATCACGCGGTAGGGCTTGCCCTTGCTCCGCGGCGGGAAATGCGCGCCCACCTCCACCTCGACCGTCACGGTGCAAGGGGCCACCACGTCGCGCACACTGGCCTTGCGCGCGCGGTCCACGCCGGAATGCGGCAACAGATAAAGCAGGTCCTTCGGCCGCTGCACCCCCAGCCCTTCAAAGGCGCGGGCGGTCTTTTCCCCCACACCCTCCAGCGTTTCCAGCCCCGCGAAGAGCGGGAAGAGTTCGGGCGGACGGCTCATGCGTCGCCGATCAGGGCAAGCCACCCATCCTCATCGATCATCTTCACGCCCAGCCGTTCCGCTTCCTTGGCCTTCGATCCGGCTCCCGGCCCGGCCACCAGCAAATCGGTCTTGGCGCTGAC
>PNND01000439.1 GCA_013824045.1 Rhodobacter sp.
CCTCTGCCTCGCGCTTGGGCCACATCCGCGTCACATGCACCGCCCGGCCCTTGGGCCAGCGGTGGCGCTGGCTTTCCTGCCAGTCGGTCAGATCCTCGACACTGTCCGCGCCGACACAGAGCTTCAGAATGTTAACGTGCGCCACGATTCCCCCGGAACCAACTCTGTGGAACTCTAGTCTTAACAAAGCCACCCGCAAGGTTTGACGCATCGGCCCATTAGGCCTATCTTGTGCGTTCCGCCAAAAGAACCGCAAAACCAAGGAAAATCGCATGTCCCGATTCGCTGCCCCCATCGCCGAGCAGATCTGGGACATGAAGTACCGTCTTAAGGAGGCGGACGGTACGCCGATCGACGGAAGCGTCGAAGACACTTGGCGCCGCATCGCCCGCGCCTTGGCCGAGGTGGAAGCCGATCCCGCCCATTGGGAGCAGGAATTTTATAAGGCGTTGGAGGATTTCAAATTCCTCCCCGCAGGCCGCATCACCGCAGGTGCGGGCACGGGCCGCTCTGTCACGCTGTTCAACTGCTTCGTCATGGGCACCATCCCCGACAATATGGGCGGCATCTTCGACGGGCTGAAAGAAGCAGCCCTGACGATGCAGCAGGGCGGCGGAATCGGCTATGATTTCAGCACCATCCGCCCCCGCGGGGCGGAGGTGAAGGGCGTCGCCGCCGATGCCTCCGGGCCCCTGTCCTTCATGGATGTGTGGGACGCGATGTGCCGCACCATCATGTCGGCAGGCAGCCGCCGCGGCGCCATGATGGCAACCATGCGCTGCGACCACCCCGATATCGAACAGTTCATCGAGGCGAAGAAAGACCCCGCCCGTTTACGGATGTTCAACCTTTCGGTGCTAATCACCGATCCCTTCATGGCGGCGGTCAAGGCGGATGGTCCGTGGGAACTGGTCTTCGACGGCAAGGTCTACAAAACGCTTCAGGCGCGCGATCTGTGGAACCGGATCATGCGCAACACCTTCGATTTCGCCGAACCGGGCGTGATTTTCATCGACCGTATCAACGCGATGAACAACCTCGCCTATTGCGAAACCATCGCCGCCACCAACCCCTGCGGCGAACAGCCCCTGCCGCCCTATGGGGCCTGCCTTCTGGGCTCCATCAACCTCGCCAAACTGGTTAACGGCGCGTTTACCAAAACCGCCGCGCTGGACGTGGCGGCCCTCGATCACCTCGTCCGCACCGCCGTGCGGATGATGGACAATGTGGTGGATGCCAGCCGCTTCCCCCTGCCCCAACAGGCGGCCGAGGCGCAGGCCAAGCGCCGCATCGGCCTTGGCGTGACCGGTCTCGCGGATGCGCTCTTGATGGTGGGCCTGCGCTATGGCTCTGAAAAGGCGGCGGAAATCACCGATGCTTGGATGCAGGCCATCGCCCGCGCGGCCTATCTCGCCTCTGCCGACCTTGCGGCTGAGAAGGGCGCCTTCCCCCTGTTCGACGCCGACAAATTCCTCGCCTCCGGCGCGTTGGCCCATATGCCGGATGACGTGAAAGCCGCGATCCGGGCCAAGGGCATCCGCAACGCGCTCCTGACCTCCATCGCCCCTACTGGCACCATAAGCCTTTACGCGGGCAATGTTTCTTCCGGGATCGAACCCGTTTTCGCCTATGCCTATACCCGCAAGGTGCTGCAAAAGGACGGCTCGCGCACAGAGGAAGAGGTCGTCGATTACGCCGTCCGCCTGTGGCGCGAAACGCATGGCGATGCGCCCCTGCCTGACTATTTCGTCAACGCCCAGACCCTGCCCCCGCTGGACCATGTCCGCATGCAGGCCGCCGCGCAGAAATGGGTCGACAGTTCCATCTCCAAAACCATCAACTGCCCGGAAGATATCAGCTTTGAGGATTTCCAAGAGGTCTACATGGCCGCTTGGGATCAAGGCTGCAAAGGCTGCACCACCTATCGGCCCAATGATGTGACAGGCTCTGTCCTGACCGTCTCCGAGTCGTCCGAGAAAACCCCGGCCGAGGCCCCCGCCGCCATGCATCAGTCCGGCGACGGGGCCGAGGTCGTGTATCTGTCCGAACCGCTCGACCGCCCCGCCGCGCTGGAAGGGGCAACCTACAAGCTGAAGTGGCCGGGATCGGAACACGCGCTCTACATCACCATCAATGACATCGTCATCGCCGGCCACCGCCGCCCGTTCGAGGTGTTCATCAACTCCAAGAACATGGAACATTTCGCCTGGACCGTGGCGCTCACCCGCATGATCAGCGCCGTCTTCCGGCGCGGCGGCGACATCTCCTTCGTGGTCGAGGAACTGAAAGCCGTCTTCGACCCGCGTGGCGGGGCCTGGATGGAGGGGCGCTATATCCCCTCGATCCTCGCCGCCATCGGCGGCGTCATCGAACGCCACCTGATCGAGATCGGCTTCATCGCGGGCGAAGGCCTTGGCCTGAAATCCGACCCGCAGGCACAGGTTGTGGCGCTGGGTGCCCCGCGTGGCAAGTCCTGCTCCTCTTGCGGCAGTTTCGAGATGCGGATGGTCGAAGGCTGCATGACCTGCGCCTCCTGCGGCTATTCCAAATGCGGTTAAGGATGGGTTAAAAGACAAGTAAAACTTGTCGATTACCCGTCGAACTTGGTTTTCCTTTGCCCTCTGAACGGGCATGCTGCGCGTGACAGACGTCCGTGGTGCGAAAGGAATGCCCGATGCAGAATGGCGGCCAGCTTCTGGTGCAATCGCTTGTGGCCTTGGGCGCGACCCGCGCCTTTGGCGTGCCGGGGGAAAGCTATCTTGCCGTTCTTGATGCGCTGCACGACACCGCCGGAAAGCTGGATTTCACGCTCTGCCGGAATGAAGGGGGTGCCGCCTTCATGGCCGCCGCTTGGGGCAAGCTGACGGGAAGCCCCGGCATCTGCATGGTCACGCGCGGGCCGGGGGTGACGAACGCCTCCATCGGCATCCACACCGCGATGCAGGATTCCGCCCCCATGATCATCTTCGTGGGTCAGGTTGGCACCGATCTACAGGGGCGCGAGGCGTTTCAGGAAATCGACTACCGTGCGGTCTTCGGCACAATGGCGAAATGGGCGACAGAGATCACCCATGTCGACCGGATTCCCGAAGTACTTTCAAGGGCTTGGATGACCGCCCTGTCGGGCCGCCCCGGCCCGGTGGTGATTGCATTGCCCGAGGATATGCTGACCACCCTCACCGCCACCGCACCCCTGACCACCGCCGCCACGATCCGCGAACCCGCCCCGGATGCCGCCACGATGGCGGATGCGCTGGCCCTGCTGCGCGCTTCGCACCGCCCCCTGATCCTGCTGGGTGGCTGCAACTGGACGGATGCAGGGCGGCAGGCGATGCAGGCCTTTGCCGAGGCGTCCGACATCCCCACCATCGCCGCCTTCCGCTTTCAGGACCGGTTCGATAACCACTCCCCGGTCTATGCAGGCGAGGCCGGGGTGGGCATGCCGCCCCATGTGCGCAAGCTGATCCTTGAGGCCGACACGATCCTTGCGATCAACATCCGCTTTGGCGAGATGACAACCGATGCCTATACCCTGCTGGACGTACCGGTTCCGAAACAGCGGCTGATCCATGTCCACCCATCGGACCGTGAGATCGGCAAGATCTATCAACCCACGCTTGGCATTCAGGCCGGGCCCAACGCCTTTGCCGCCGCCCTTTCCCCGGTTTCCGGGCCTTGGGCCGCGTGGCGCGAAACCGCGCGGGCGGGGTATGAGGCTAGCTTCGATGCCCCCGCCCAGCCTTCACC
>PNND01000038.1 GCA_013824045.1 Rhodobacter sp.
CGGGCGATCCGCAATCAGGGCAGACGTGGGGAAACACATAAGGCACCGCCCCCGCAGGCCGCTGCGCCAGATCGACATCGGCAATCTTGGGTATCACATCCCCCGCGCGGTAAACCTGCACCCAGTCGCCCACGCGAATGTCCTTGCCGCCCCGGATCACCTCGCCGCGCGAATCCCGCCCGGCGATGTAATCCTCATTGTGCAGCGTGGCGTTTGACACGACCACGCCCCCCACCGTTACCGGCGTCAGCCGCGCCACGGGCGACAGCGCCCCGGTCCGGCCCACTTGAATGTCGATGGCCTCCAGCCGCGTCCAGGCCAGTTCGGCGGGGAATTTATGCGCAATCGCCCAACGCGGCGTCGTCGACCGGAACCCCAGCCGCGCCTGCAGCGAAAGGTCATCCACCTTGTAGACCACCCCGTCGATATCATAGCCCAAGGTGGCCCGCTGGGCCTCGATCGCGCGGTAATGGGCCAGCATCTCCTCCGGCCCTGCACAGAGAACGGTCAGCGGATTTGTCTGAAAACCCAAAGCCTTAAGCCGCGCTATTGCACCAAATTGCGAACTGGCCAAGGGCACCGACAGCGCCCCCCAAGCATAGGCAAAGAACCGCAAGGGCCGCGCCGCGGTGATCGTGGCGTCCAGTTGCCGCAGCGACCCCGCCGCCGCATTGCGCGGATTGGCAAAAACCTTGTCCCCGTTCACCCCCTGCCGCGCGTTCAAGGCGGCAAAGTCGGCATGCGACATGTAAACCTCGCCCCGGACCTCCAGCACATCGGGGGCATCGGTCAGCATCTGGGGGATATCGGCAATCGTGCGGGCATTTTCAGTGACATTCTCGCCCACCTCGCCATCGCCCCGCGTCGCGGCCTGCACCAGCCGCCCGCCCTCATAGCGCAGGCTCAACGACAAGCCGTCGATCTTGGGTTCCGCCGTATAGGCAATGCCCTTGCCAGAGCCCAGAAAGCTCCGCACCCGCGCATCAAATTCGGCAACATCCTCAGTCTCGAAGGCGTTTTCCAGCGACAGCATCCGCACCTCATGGCGGATCTTGCCGAACCCTTCCGCCACAGCCGCGCCCACCTGATCGGATGGGCTGTCGCTGCGTTTCAAATGGGGAAACCAGGCCTCGATTTCGGCATTGCGGCGCTTCAGCGCATCATAATCCGCATCTGAAATTTCGGGCGCGTCCAGCCTGTGATAGGCGTCATTGGCCGCCGCAATGGCTCCGGCCAAACGCGCCAGTTCCTGCCGCGCCTCGGCCTCGCTCAACTGCCCGACATCCATCTTTGCCGCCATGACTGCCCCCATGATCGCCCCCAAAGGTTTAGGGGGCGACCACAGGACAGTCCAGCCTCAGCCGATCAACTTGCTGCCGCGATAGAGACGCGACGATGGGCCACTTCCGGCACCGGGTCGCGCATCACATAGCCGCGTCCCCAAACGGTTTCGATGTAATTGTCACCCCCCGTCGCCTCGGCCAGCTTCTTGCGCAGCTTGCAAATGAAGACGTCGATGATCTTCAGTTCCGGCTCATCCATCCCGCCATAAAGATGGTTCAGGAACATCTCCTTGGTCAGCGTCGTGCCCTTGCGCAGGGAAAGAAGTTCCAGAATCTGGTATTCCTTCCCCGTCAGATGCACGCTCTTGCCGCCAACATCGACCGATTTTGCATCCAGATTCACATTCACCTGACCGGTGCGGATGATCGATTGCGAATGCCCCTTGGATCGGCGGATGATCGCGTGAATCCGCGCGATCAGCTCCTCACGGTGGAAAGGTTTGGTCATGTAGTCATCCGCTCCGAAGCCGAAACCGCGGATCTTGTTGTCGGTGTCGTCCGACCCCGACAGGATGAGGATCGGCGTCTCGATCCGGGCCAGACGCAGCTGGCGCAGAACCTCATGCCCGCTCATATCGGGAAGGTTCAGGTCCAGCAGGATCAGGTCATAATCATAGAGTTTCGCCAGATCGATCCCGTCTTCGCCCAGATCGGTGCAATAGACGTTCAGATTGGCATGTGTCAGCATCAGTTCGATGCTCCGCGACGTCGCGGGGTCATCTTCTACCAGAAGTACTCGCATATTTACACTCCGTAAGGTCGCCTTGATACGACTTTGCAGACCACTCGTTAAACATTTATTACTATGGCAGCATTTGCACGAAAGACAACTTAAAATTGACGGTATTGCTGGATCTTGGTCACCCGCAAGGCGGCCACGCCATGGCTCGCGACGGCGGCTTCCCACAGACCGAATTCCTCATCCGTCAGGGCATAGCGCTCCAGCGCCTCCTCCCGCGCAAGCAGGCCGTGGGTCACCGCCTGCACAACCACCGCCTTGCGTCGCGCCACCCAGCGGCGGGTGTCAGCAGGCGGCAGATCAGCCCGAGTCAGGATGGTTCCATCCGGCAGCGTCACATGGCGCGGGCCGGAAACACGCTTGATATACATGACAAGCCTCCTTCGCTTTGCATGCACTATCGCCCCAGTTCGTTAACCCTTACTGAACGCAGGTCTCGGCACAGCCTCTTGTGGCCATTGCCCCTTTTCCTGTAATGCAACGGCCTGCCGCCCGCGAAAGCCAATCCGATGCCCCTTGACCGATCGCTCAATTCCCTTGGCCTGCCAAAGGCCCCAGCGGATACCCGCGTGGTTGTTGCCATGTCGGGCGGCGTCGATTCCTCGGTCGTGGCCGCGATGCTGGCCGAGCAGGGCTATGATGTCGTAGGCGTGACCCTGCAGCTTTACGATCATGGGGCCGCGCTGGCCAAGAAGGGCGCCTGCTGCGCCGGGCGCGATATCCATGATGCCCGCCGCGTGGCGGAAACCATGGGCTTTCCGCATTACGTCCTCGACTATGAGAATACCTTCCGCGAAGCGGTGATCGAGGAATTTGCCGATGCCTACCTCGCCGGTGCCACGCCCGTACCCTGCATCCGCTGCAACGAACGGGTGAAATTCAAGGATCTTCTGGCCACCGCCAAGGATCTTGAAGCCGACTGCATGGCAACCGGCCATTACATCCAGCGCATGATGGGCGCGAAGGGGCCGGAACTGCACATGGCCACGGACCCGAACCGGGATCAGAGCTATTTCCTGTTCTCCACCACGGCCGAACAACTGTCCTACCTTCGCTTCCCCTTGGGCCATCTGGCGTCCAAGGCCGAAACCCGCGCCCTTGCCGCCCGCTATGGCCTGCCCGTGGCCGACAAGCCCGACAGTCAGGACATCTGCTTTGTCCCCAACGGCAACTACGCCGCCGTGATCGAAAAACTTCGCCCTGGTGCCGCTGATCCGGGCGAGATCGTGGATCTTGCCGGCAACATCCTTGGCCAGCATCGCGGGGTGATCCATTACACCATCGGTCAGCGCAAGGGCCTCGGCATCGGCGGGCTGGAAGACCCGCTTTACGTGGTCCGGCTTGATCCGGTCAGCCGCCGCGTGATCGTGGGGCCGAAAGAGGCACTCTCCACCCGCACGGTGCCCTTGCGCGAAATCAACTGGCTGGGCGACGCGCCCCTCACCAGCCGCTCGGAATGGCATCTCAACGTCAAGGTCCGCTCCACCCGCCCGCCACGCCCGGCAGTAATCCGGCCCTTGTCCGACACCGAGGCCGAGGTAGAACTGCTGGCCCCGGAAGACGGCGTCAGCCCGGGCCAGGCTTGCGTCTTCTACGCCCCCGACAGCACCCGCGTCTTTGGCGGCGGCTGGATCTGGAAGGGTCGGGG
>PNND01000007.1 GCA_013824045.1 Rhodobacter sp.
TGGAAATCGGCCACGAATTCCGCCAGCCGCCCCGCGGCGATGGCATCGCGCAGACCCTGCATAAGTTCCTGATAGTAATGCAGATTGTGCCATGTCATCAGCATGGAGGCGATGATTTCACCCGCCTTGTTCACATGATGCAGATAGGCGCGGCTGTAGTTGCGGCAGGCGGGACAGGTGCAGTTTTCGTCCAGCGGGCGGGGATCATCCTGATGGCGGGCGTTCTTGATATTGATCTGCCCCCGCCGCGTCCAGGCCTGCCCCGTGCGACCTGAGCGGGAAGGCAGCACGCAATCCATCATGTCGATGCCGCGCTCCACGGCCCCCACGATATCATCGGGCTTGCCCACACCCATCAGGTAACGCGGCTTGTCTTCCGGCAGGAAGCCGGGGGCGTAGTTCAGCACGTCGAACATCGCCTCCTGACCTTCGCCCACCGCAAGGCCGCCCACGGCATAGCCGTCAAAGCCGATGTCGATCAACGCGCGGGCCGATTCCTCGCGCAAGTCCCGCGTCACGCCGCCTTGCATGATGCCGAACAGCGCGTGACCCGGCCTGTCGCCAAAGGCATCCCGCGACCGCTGCGCCCATCGCATGGACAGCTGCATGGATTTCGCGACCTCTGCCTCGGTCGCGGGAAGCGCGGGGCATTCGTCGAAGCACATGACGATGTCGGAGCCGAGCAGTTTCTGAATCTCCATGCTGCGTTCGGGGGACAGCATGTGCTTGGAGCCATCGATATGGCTGGAGAAACGCACCCCTTCCTCGGTCAGCTTGCGCAGAGAGGCCAGCGACATGACCTGAAACCCGCCGGAATCGGTGAGGATCGGGCGATCCCAGTTCATGAAGCGGTGCAACCCGCCAAGGCGGGCAATGCGTTCCGCCGTGGGGCGCAGCATCAGGTGGTAGGTATTGCCCAGAAGGATATCGGCCCCGGTCGCGCGCACGCTTTCGGGCAGCATGGCTTTGACCGTAGCAGCGGTGCCCACGGGCATGAAGGCGGGTGTGCGGATGTCACCACGCGTGGTTGTGATGACGCCCGTTCGCGCCTTGCCATCGGTGGCCTGAACGGTGAAGCCGAACCCCTGCGCCATTGTAAGCCCCTTTCGTGAAAGCGGCCCCTTGTGGCCCAAGGCGGCGGGTGGGGACAAGCCCCTAATGCCGATGCCGGGCCGGATGGCGCGGGGGCGGCAACCCATCCTCATCCAGCGCGCGGCGCAGGCGGCGGATCAGGGTGTTGCGGTTGCGCTCATCGGGGGTGGCGCGCAGGGCTTCGTTGATGTCGAGGATCAGGCGCGACACATCATTGTGCCAATCCATCCGTGCCACCTGCTCCGGGGCAAGGCGGGGCGGCTCTGCATTGGCGCGCCGGACAAAGCCATTGGCGGTGAGGGTGTAGCTGTCATCCAGCGCAGGCACGGCGATCCGTTCGGCAGGCAGGGCAGACAGCCGCGCAGCAAGACCCGCCATCGCCTCCTCCTCGCCATGCACCAGAAACAGCCCGTGCCGGATCGGCGCACGCTCGGAGATCCACTGCGCCAGTTCCAGCCCGTCGGCGTGGCCGGAATAAAGATCGATGGACCGGATCCGCGCGCGGACGGGAAACTCCTCGCCCTGAATGCGCACCTGCGCCACGCCATCCTGCAACAGGCGGCCCAGCGTGGCCTCGGCCTGATAGCCGACCAGCAGAAGCGTTGCCGCCTCGCGCGCAATCCAGTTCTTCAGATGGTGGCGGATGCGCCCCGCCTCGCACATACCCGAGGCGGCAAGGATGATGTGAAAGCCGCGCGCCGTGGCCAGGGCGCGGGATTGTTCGACGCTTTCGGTGAAATGCAGGTGGCTGGATTTCAGCCCCTCTACCAGCGCCGCACCATTTTCCAACTCGCGCGCGTGTTTGCGAAACAGCGCCGTGGCGCGGGTGGCCATCGGGCTGTCGACATGGATGGGGCAAAAGGGGATATCGCCTGCCAGCATCAGGGTGGAGAGATCGGCGATCAGTTCCTGCGCGCGTTCCACAGCGAAGGTGGGGATCAGCAGCACGCCATCCTCGCGCCATGCCGCGCGCACCTCATCCCGCAGGGTGGCGCGGCGGTGTTCGGCGCTGGCCTCGATCCGGTCGGTATCGCCATAGGTGGATTCGCAGATGACGTAATCCATGCCGGACGGGCCTTCGGGATCGGATTGCAGAAGTTTGGCATCCGGGCCGATATCGCCGGAAAACAGCAGGCGCAGGGGGGTATTGGGGGCGGTCAGTTCCACCTCGATAGAGGCGGACCCCAGCAGATGCCCCGCATTCCAGAACCGGGCGCGGCAGCCCGGCAGAACGGAGAACCAGCTGTCCATCTCCTGCGGGCGCAGCAGGGCCAGCGTCGCCTCGGCATCCCTTCCATCATAGATCGGGGTCACATCCGCCCCGCCCCGCCGCCGATTGCGGCGGTTGAGCATCTCGACCTCGGTCTCTTGAATATGGGCGCTGTCGGGCAGCATCACACCGCACAGGTCCACCGTGGCCGGGGTGGCATGGATGGGACCGGTAAAGCCGTCGCGGGCCAGTTTGGGCAACAGCCCGGAATGATCAATATGGGCATGGGTGAGCAGGACGGCGGAGATGGCGGCGGCGTCAAAGGGAAAGGGGCGGTAGTTCAGGGTCTTTTCCGTCTTCGATCCCTGAAACATTCCACAATCGATCAGAACCGCGCCTGAAGCCGTTTCCAGCCGGAAGCAGGACCCGGTCACGGCCCGCGCGGCCCCGTGGAAGGTAAGGATCGGGTTTCGGGTCATGGCGGTCTTCCCTCTGATACGGGCCCTCCGCTGCGGCGCGGCGGTCAGTCGATCACGTCGAAATGCACCTCGACCGGGGTGCAATCCTTGCCATTGATCGGGATCATGTCCTGCGGGCAGGTCGACATGACCACCACGCAATCGATCACCGCGCGCAGGACCACAAGGTCGCCGGGTTTGGATAGCGGCTCGCCCCAGGTGATGCGCCCATCGGCAGCGATGGGGATGTTCATCCACAGGTTCAGTGGCGCGGGGCAGTCCGTGCGGGGAAAGCCGATCATCGCCAGCGCCGCATGCAGGTTGTCGGTGCAATTGTCATGATAGGTGGTGCAGCCCAGCGAGTGATAGCGGTGGATGTCACAGGCAGCGATCACGGTGTCATGGCGGCCCGGCGAGGTATCCTCCTCCAGCACCAGAATGGGGCGGCGGCGATTGGTCACCAGCGCATCGCCCTTGGCCGGAAAAACCGAGCCGAGGTTCGCATGAAGATGTTCCATCGAGAGGAACTCGCCCGGATCGGCGGCATTGAAGGCCCAAGTATCCACCACCTGCGAGCCATGGGTGTTGACGATGCGGATCGCCTGCCCTGCCCGCAGCCTGACCGCCCTACCCCGCCGTGCCGGAACCGTTTCCATGTCCAAACCCCCGTTTCGGCCACGATGGGCGCAGGACAGGGGCAATGCAAGCCCCCGGCGTCGCGCAGGTGGCGCGGGTGCAGGGGTATTTGGGCCAAGGTGAATGGGCAGGGATCGCCTTCCCTTCATCTTGGCGGCAAATACCCGCGGGGGTGAATGGCGGCGCGGCACGCGACGACAGAGGGGGCAGCTGGCCCCCTGACACTGAGCCAAGCGCGGATGCGCGCAGGCGAGGCTGAAAGAATGCGCGG
>PNND01000413.1 GCA_013824045.1 Rhodobacter sp.
GCCATGCAGCCCATCCCGGCGCTGGTCACCGCCTGACGATAGACATGGTCGGTCAGATCGCCGGCCGCGAAGACGCCCGGAATCGAGGTGCGCGTCGTGCCGGGTTCGACCGCGACATAGCCGCCATTGTGCAATTCTAGCTGATCCTTCACTAATTCCGAAGCCGGCGCATGGCCGATGGCCACGAAGAAGCCTGCGCAGGGGATATCCGTCGTTGCGCCCGTCTGCACATTCTGCGCGCGCACGGCGGTCACGCCGCGCGGGGTGTCATCGCCCAGCACTTCGGTGACGGTGTGGTTCCACAGAACCTCGACCTTGGGGTTCTTGAACAGCCGGTCCTGCATGATCTTTTCCGCGCGGAAGCTGTCGCGGCGGTGGATCACGGTGACCTTGGTGGCGAAATTGGTCAGGAACAGCGCCTCTTCCACGGCCGTATTGCCGCCGCCGATGACCACAACCTCTTTGCCGCGATAGAAGAACCCATCGCAGGTAGCACAGGCAGAGACGCCAAAGCCCTTGAAATGCTCTTCCGACGGCAGGCCCAGCCATTTGGCCTGTGCCCCGGTGGCAAGGATCACGGCGTCCGCCGTATAGGTGGTGCCGCTATCGGCCTGTGCGGTGAAGGGGCGCTTTTGCAGATCAAGGCTGGTGATGTAATCGCTGATGATCTCGGCCCCCATGGCGCGGGCGTGCTCTTCCATCCGCACCATCAGATCGGGGCCTTGGACATGGCTGTCGCCCGGCCAGTTCTCCACCTCGGTGGTGATGGTCAACTGCCCGCCGGGCTGCAGGCCCTGCACGAGGATCGGTTCCAGCATGGCGCGCGAGGCATAGACGGCCGCCGTATAGCCCGCCGGGCCAGAGCCGATGATCAGAACCTTGGTATGCCGCGTCGTGCCCATTCTTGCCCCCATGTCTTCAGGGCTTTCCATATAGGCAAAGCCGCGGGCGGGGGAAAGGGGCGGGCCGACGCCGCGACGCGCCACGCTTCATGGCGCATTTTTGATCGACTGGTTGAAAGGTGTGCGATTTTTCTTGCGCATTGTTGAAACAATATTGCGCGGGGCCTCTGACGCGCCTATCTAGGCCCCATATCCGGACTGCCTTCAAGAACCGGAACAAGGGGAGCCACACCATGGCCGGATCGAAGCTCGACCCGATCGACCGTCATATTCTGGCCGAGTTGCAGGCCGATGGCCGCATGACCAATGTGGAACTGGCCAAACGCGTGGGGATCTCGGCGCCGCCCTGCCTGCGGCGGGTACGGACGCTGGAAGAGGCGGGGTATATCAAGGGCTATCACGCCGATATCGACGCGCGCGAACTGGGCTTTGAAGTGCAGGTCTTTGCCATGGTGCGCCTGCAAAGCCAGGCCGAGGCCGATCTTGCGACATTCGAGGACCGTTGCCGCCAATGGCCACTTGTGCGCGAATGCCACATGCTGAACGGCGAGATCGATTTCATCCTGAAATGTGTGGCGCCCGATCTTTCCAGCTTTCAGGGCTTTCTAACCGGTGAATTGCTGAAGGCCGAGAATGTGGCCACGGTCAAGACCAGCCTTGTGATCCGCTGCGCCAAGGATCAGCCCGGCGTTCCCTTTGACGTGCTGGAGGCGCGACTGGCGCGCAGCGCCTGACGCGCGCCTCCGGGAGGGATGCAAAAAGGCCGGGCAGAGCGCCCGGCCTTTTGCTTGAATGGCGGTCGGATCAGCGGGCGGCGATGGCGCGCGGCTTGATCGTGGGGGCGGCGGTTTTCACCGCCTCGGGGCGGCGACGGGCGCTGCGCTGCCAAGGCAGGGCGGGCTGCGGCTCAAGGCTGGCAGCAAGGACCGATTTCAGCCAGCGGCGTTCCTTTTTCATCTTCCGTCTCCGTCTTTCATCCCTAGGGCGATTGCGCCCTGTTGAGATGAAATCTGACGGCGCTTTGCGGCAGGGTTTTGGCATCCGGGCCGGAAAATCGCGGATCAAAACCTTGTGGCGGGAGCGGATTGTGGCGGCCGCGCCAAAATGGATAAATCGGCGTAAGATACTGATTTTACTTATGCGTTTCCATTGTGGCATCAATCGCCATGGATTGTTTCCGCAAATGCGACAATCCCGTGGCGGCACCCTGCCGGAATCTCGCCGCAATCACAGCCGGATGGTCGAGATCAACCGCCCGTAATCGGCCTCGCCGGCATGGGTGGTGCGCCGATAAGAGAAGAATCGCTCCGAATCGCGATAGGTGCAGTGGCGCGTCCATTCGGCATGGCCCACACCCGCCGCCCGCAGGCGGGCAAGGCCCATCGCGGGCAGGTCGAACAGATAGCGCCCGTTCTGCCCCGCGATGAAGAAGCGCGCAGAGTCGCGGTCATCATCAATGAAGGACTCGAAAAACTCAGGGCCCACCTCATAGGCGGATTGGCTGATCGTGGGGCCGATCACGGCGGCGATGTTTTCGCGGCGCGCGCCAAGGGCGATCATCGCCTCGACTGTGGCCTCCAGCACGCCATCGCGGGTGCCGCGCCATCCGGCATGGGCCGCGCCGATCACCCCGGCGTCGCGGTCGGCAAAGAGCACCGGCTGGCAATCCGCGGTCAGCACGCCCAGCGCGATACCGGGCGTGGCGGTGACCATCCCATCGGCGCGGGGCCGGTCGGCCATGGGGCCGGTGACATGGACCACATCCGCCGAATGGACCTGATTTATGGAAATCAGGTGATCATGGTCCACACCCATCGCATCCGCCACGCGAGCGCGGTTGATCGCCACCACCTCGGCCTGATCTGACGACCCCGGGCCGCAGTTCAGCCCGGCAAAGATGCCCGAAGACGCCCCGCCCTTGCGGGTGAAGAACCCGTGTTGCACGGGCAGGGCGTCAGAGGTGATCTTTTCCAGCATGTCAGGCGTCAAATCCGGGCGGGGGCGGAAGGTGCGGCGGATAGACCGCCAGCGCTTTGAACAGCGAACCCATTTCCGCCCGGTCGGTCAAGCGCCGATGCGCCGCAAGGTGCTCATCTTGCGCAGCCCCGGTGAGCGATTGGGCAAGCCGCGCCGCGCGCTGGTCGATCCCGAGGCGCTGCAACAGCGCGCCCTGTTCGATCATCCGGCTGGGGCGGGCCGGGGCGGCGGCGCGGGCGAGCGCCGCGAAATCCACATGTGCGGTCAGATCGGCATGCCCGGGGGCGGCCAGCGGGTCGGTGGGGCGGTGATCCTGCAGCGCCTGAAACGTGTCGCCGAGTGAGTTCCAGCCGCCATAGTCGATCACCAGCGCCGCGCCGCCATGGCGGGCGATCAGCCCGCCGATGCGCGTCATGATCGGGGCGGCGGCAGGGCAGATCTCGACGATGTCCCCCGGCGCGGTGTCGGACAGGCGATGATCAAGGGCTGCCAAGGGTGCGGGCGGCGTGCGGCCAAGGGTCAGGTGATCCCCGTCCAGACCCACCACCGTTTCCGCCCAGCCTGCCGCGTGGCGGGTGAATTGGCGGATCGGCAGGGCGTCGAAGAATTCATTGGCGATCAGGAAGAGCGGTGCTTCGGGCAGCGCCTCCACGTTGTCGGCCCAGAGCACCGGATGATCCCCCAGCGTCCGGCGCTGGATGCCGCGCAGGGTGGCCGATGCCTCGACCAGCGTCACGCGGGCGGCGGCGTGAAACCCCGGCACTGCGCGGGTGGCCC
>PNND01000098.1 GCA_013824045.1 Rhodobacter sp.
TGCGCCCAAGGCCGCCTTGGCGACCTGGATTCAGTCGGCGATCTGACACCTCTCGGTTCTGCATCAAAAGGGCGGCCCTTCGCGGCCGCCCTTTTCCTTTTGCGCATGTCATGCCCATATACAGCCAAACGGCAGGAGGCCCCGATGTCCGACGACACATTCCCCGGTTGGCACGGCACCACCATCCTTGCGGTGCGCAAGGGCGGTGAGGTGGTCGTCGCGGGCGATGGTCAGGTCAGCCTTGGCAATACGGTCATCAAGGGCACCGCCCGCAAGGTGCGCCGCCTTTCCCCCGGCGGGCGTGATGTTGTCTGCGGTTTTGCAGGTTCCACCGCCGATGCCTTCACTCTGCTGGAACGGCTGGAAAAAAAGCTCGAGGCCGCCCCGGGCCAACTCGCCCGCGCCTGCGTCGATCTGGCCAAGGATTGGCGGATGGACAAATATCTCCGCAATCTTGAGGCGATGCTGATCGTCACCGATGGGCGCGATCTTTTTGTCATCACTGGCGCTGGCGATGTGCTGGAACCCGAACATGACGTCGCCGCCATCGGATCAGGCGGCAACTTCGCCCTCGCCGCCGCGCGCGGGCTGATGCACGCCGATCTGCCCGCCGAGGATATCGCCCGCAAGGCCATGGCCATCGCTGCCGATATCTGCGTCTACACCAACGGCAACCTGACCGTCGAAACGATCAAAGTCTGAGGCAGCCACATGACCAACCTCACCCCGCGCGAGATCGTCTCGGAACTTGACCGTTTCATCATCGGCCAGCGCGATGCAAAGCGGGCCGTGGCCGTCGCCCTGCGCAACCGCTGGCGGCGTAAGCAGTTGGGCGATGACCTGCGCGATGAGGTATATCCCAAGAACATCCTGATGATCGGCCCCACCGGCGTGGGCAAGACCGAAATCAGCCGCCGCCTTGCCAAACTGGCCCGCGCGCCCTTCCTCAAGGTGGAAGCCACCAAATTCACCGAGGTGGGCTATGTCGGCCGCGATGTCGACAGCATCATCCGCGATCTGGTGGATGCCGCCATGGTCGATACCCGCACCCGCATGCGGGATGACGTCAAGGCCCGCGCCCAGAAGGCCGCCGAGGAACGCGTGATCGAGGCGCTGGCCGGCAAGGACGCCCGCGAACAAACGCGCGAGATGTTCCGTGGCAAGCTGAAACGCGGCGAACTGGACCAAACCGTGATCGAACTGGAAATTCAGGACGCGGCCCCGCCTATGGGCATGTTCCCCGGCGGCAACGGCATGGAATTGCAGATGCAGGGCCTGCAAGACCTGTTCAAGGCCTTTGGTGGCCGCGCCACCCGCAAGAAGATGACCGTGGCCGAAAGCTATGACATCCTCATCGGGCAAGAAGCCGACAAGCTTTTGGATGATGAGGCGGTCAAGGCCGCCGCTCTGGAAGCCGTGCAGGAAAACGGCATCGTCTTTCTGGATGAGATCGACAAGATCTGCGCCCGCTCTGATGCGCGCGGCGCCGATGTCAGCCGCGAAGGCGTGCAGCGCGATCTGCTGCCGCTGATCGAAGGCACCACCGTTTCCACCAAATACGGCCCGGTGAAAACCGACCATATCCTCTTCATCGCCTCGGGCGCGTTCCACATCGCCAAACCGTCTGACCTGCTGCCCGAATTGCAGGGTCGCCTGCCCATCCGCGTGGAGTTGCAGCCGCTGACCGAAGGCGATTTCGTCCGCATCCTGACGGAAACCGACAACGCGCTGACGCGGCAATACTCCGCCCTCATGGCCACCGAAGAGGTGACCGTCACCTTCACCGAAGACGGCATCGCCGCGCTTGCCCGCATCGCGGCCGAGGTAAACGGCAGCGTCGAAAACATCGGCGCGCGACGGCTCTACACCATCATGGAGCGCGTGTTCGAAGAACTGTCCTTCACCGCCCCCGACAGATCGGGTGATCGGGTGACGGTGGATGCGGGCTTTGTCGAAACCAATGTGGGCAAGCTGGCACGTTCGGCGGATATCTCCCGCTACGTCCTGTGACGCCAGGCGCGGGCTTGACCGGCATGCCGTCTCGCCCGAACAGTGGTGCAACGATTTGAAGGACCAATCCGTTGCGCCCCATCGCTTTGCTCTGTCTGGTCCTGGCGATCACCGCCTGCACGCCGCGCGGAACCATGGTCGTGGTTCCCCCCGAAACGGCCGAGGGGCCGATTTCCACCGTCTTTGTCGGCACCACACGCGGGCTTGAAGGCACCGGCGTCTTTGGCAGTGGCCGCTCGGAAGAGATGCGCTTTGCCCGCTATGATGTGGCCATCCCACCCCAGCGCGCAGTGGGCGAAATCAAATATGCCAAACCCCGCAATGCCAACGTTTCCACCGATTTCCTGACCACCGATCAACGCATCTATGCCGCCGACGCCGATTTCAAATCGGATCTCAACACAGCGCTCGCCGCCAACGGGCGCGAAGCGATCATCTTCGTTCACGGCTTCAACAACACCTTCACAGAAGGCCTCTACCGCATCGCCCAACTGCGCCATGACCTGCAGATTCCGGGTGTCGCGCTGCATTACTCGTGGCCTTCGGCGGCCGAGCCTCTGGGCTATGTCTATGATCGCGATTCCGTCGTCTTTGCCCGTGACGGGCTTGAGGAGTTGATCCGCGAAACCGTCGCCGCCGGGGCCACCCGCGTCTCTCTTGTCGCCCACTCCATGGGCAGCTTCCTGTTGATGGAAGCGTTGCGCGACATCGCCTTGCGCGACGGGGGCGTGATGCCGCAAGTGCGGGGCGTTGTGCTGATCTCGCCCGATATCGATGTCGAAGTGTTCCGCATGCAGGCCAAGGATGTCGGCACTCTGCCGCAACCTTTCCTGATCTTCGGGTCCGACCGCGACCGCGTGCTGCGCCTCTCGGCGCTGATCACCGGGCAGCGCGGGCGGCTTGGTTCGCTCGACTCTGTCGAACAGCTTTCCGATCTTGAGGTGACCTATTTCGATGTCGGTGCCTTCTCGCAAGGATCGGGGCATTTCGTTCCCGGAACCTCACCCGCGCTGATCAAGCTTCTGGGCCGCATCAACGATGTGGATCAGGCCTTCGGCAATGATGCCGCGGGCCGCCCGGGCCTTCTGCCCGGTGTGATCCTGACCGCGCGCAGCGCTACCCGCGTGATCCTGGCGCCGGTGGCGGAAATCACGGGTGACGCGCTGAACTAGGCCTGTCGCAAACAGGATGGGTTTTCGCGCCCAGTGGTGCGATGACAGGCCATGCGCTTTCTCCCTTTTCTGCGTGCCAACGCGCCCTTTCTTTTCGCGGGTTTCCTGCTGTCCTTCCTGTCGGGCTTTGGACAGACTTATTTCATCTCGGTCTTCGCCGCCGAAATCCGTGAAACCAACGGGCTGGGCCATGGCGAATGGGGCGCGCTCTACGCTGCTTGCACGATGGCCTCTGCCTTTGTCATGCTCTGGTCCGGCGCGCTGACCGACAGGTTCCGCGTGCGCCACCTTGGCACCGCCGTTCTGGCGCTTCTCACGCTTGCTTGCGTGCTCATGGCCACCGGGCCGACCGGCTGGCTCTTGCCCATCGCGATCTTCGCCCTGCGTCTGTTCGGGCAGGGGATGGTGGTGCAAACCGCAGGTGTCGCCATGTCGCGCTGGTTCGTCGCCTCGCGCGGGCGGGCGCTGGCCGT